>JAVVEP010000036.1 GCA_032250735.1 Gammaproteobacteria bacterium | reverse complement strand
TGCGCAGGTAGAACGGCACCCCGGCCCAGCGCCAGTTGTCGATGCGCAGGTCCAGGGCGGTGTAGGTCTCGGTGCGCGAGTCCGCCGGCACGCCGGGTTCCTCCCGCCAGCCGGGCACGGGTTCGCCGTCGATGGTCCCCGCCGCGTATTGGGCGCGCACGGTGCGGCGGGCCACCTCCTCCGGGGTCATGGGGCGCATGCTGCGCCACACCTCGATCTTCTTGTCGCGCACCGCGTCGGCGTCAAAGGCCACCGGCGCCTCCATGGCGGTATGCGCCAGCAGTTGCATCAGGTGGTTGGCCACCATGTCCCGCAACGCGCCGGAGTCGTTGTAATAACCGGCGCGATGGCCGACGCCCAGGGGCTCGGCGGCGGTGATCTCCACGTAGTCCACGTGATTGCGGTTCCACAGGGGTTCGAACAGGGCGTTGCCGAAGCGGAAGAACAGGATGTTCTGCACCGTCTCCTTGCCCAGGTAGTGGTCGATGCGGTAGACCTGCCGCTCCGCGAAGACCTCCGCCACGGTGGCGTTGAGCGCCCGCGCCGAGGCGAGATCCCGGCCGAAGGGCTTTTCCATGACGATGCGGGCATAGCCCTTTTGCTCCTGGTTCAACCCGGCGCCCGCCAGGCCGCGGATGATGTCCGCCGCCGCGCCGGGGGCTGTGGCCAGGTAGAACAGGCGATTGGCCACGGGCAGTCCATCCAGGAACGCCGCCAGGCGGCGATGGGTGTCCGGGTCGGCGAAGTCGCCGGAGAAATACTGGATGCGCGGCGCGAACATGGCCCATTCGTCCGCGTCGAAGCGCGCGATTTCGCTGGAGCCGGCCACGCCCTCGCGCAGGTGCTCGCGGAAGGCGTCGTCGCTCATGGCCTGCCGCCCCACGCCGACGATATGAAAGGACGGCGCCATGCAGCCTTCGCAGCCGAGATGGAACAGAGCGGGCAGCAGCTTGCGCCGGGTCAGGTCGCCGGTGGCGCCGAAGATCACCAGCACGCAGGGATCGGCTATGGGCAGATGGGCGGCGGGCAGCTCGATGCGGGTGGTGACGTCGATTTCCGAGGGCATGGTCGGCTCCTATTTCGTTCCGGGTTCGGCATGTCCGCCGAAACCCTGGCGCATGGCGGAGAGCAGCTTCTCGGCAAAGGTGTGATCCCGGCGCGATCGGAACCGGGCGAAGAGCGCGGCGGTGAGCACCTCGGCGGGCACCGCCTCGTCGATGGCGGCCTGCACCGTCCAGCGCCCCTCGCCCGAGTCCTGTACGAAGCCGCTGAAGCCGGACAGCCCGGGGTCGCGCGCCAGGGCGTCGGCGGAGAGGTCCAGCAGCCAGGAGGTCACCACGCTGCCGCGCCGCCACAGTTCGGCGATATCGGCCAGGTCGAGATCGTAGCGCTCGTCCTGCGGCAGGGTTTCCGCGTTGGCGTTGCGCATAATGTCGAAGCCTTCGGCGTAGGCCTGCATTAGGCCGTATTCGATGCCGTTGTGCACCATCTTGACGAAGTGGCCCGCGCCCGCCGGACCGCAATGGAGCCAGCCCTGTTCGGCGCTGCCGTGGCGGGTGCGGCCCGGCGAGGGCGCAATGTCCGATTCGCCCGGCGCCAGGGTGCGGAACACCGGTTCGAGCCGTTCATACGCCGCCCGGTCGCCGCCCACCATCAAACAATAGCCCCGCTCCAGCCCCCACACCCCGCCGCTGGTGCCCACGTCGAGATAGTGGATGCCGTGTTCGGCGAGCATGGCCGCGCGCCGCACGTCGTCTTTGAAATAACTGTTGCCGCCGTCGATGATCACGTCACCGGAATCGAAGTGCGCGGCCAGTTCCGTCACCACGCTTTCCGTGGCCTCACCCGCCGGCACCATGAGCCAGACGGCGCGGGGCCGCGTCAGTTTTTCCGCCAGCTCCGCCAGGCTCGCCGCGCCGGTAGCGCCCTCGCGCACCAGTGGCGCCACGGCCTCCGGATTACGATTGTAGACCACGCACTCGTGCCCGCCGCGCAGCAGGCGGCGCGCCATGTTGGCGCCCATGCGCCCCAGTCCCACGATGGCTATCTGCATGTCGTCTCCTCAGTTTTTTTCCAGGCGCGCCAGGCGGCCCAACAATTTGTCATGGGCCTGCGCGAACAGGCTTACCCCGTCATCCAGCAAACGGGCCGTGACCTCATCCAGGGAGATCCCCAGGTTGACCAGCGCTTCAAGGACGGCCTCCGCCTCGTCGGCGCCCTCTTCCAGACTCGGGCGCACGCGGCCGTGGTCGCGGAAGGCGTCCAGAGTGGCCGGCGGCACCGTGTTCACCGTGTCCGCTCCGATGAGTTCCTCGATATACAGCACATCGCGGTAAGCGGGGTTTTTCACGCCGGTGCTCGCCCACAGCAGGCGCTGGGATTGCGCGCCCCGTTGGGACAGCGCCTGCCAGCGCGGCGACGCGAACTGCGTCTTCCATTGGCGATAGGCCAGCCGGGCGTTGGCGATGGCCGCCTTGCCCATGAGCGAGCGGATGAACTCGCGTTCGTCCGGCGCTTGCGCGAACTGCAGGCGCTGCCCGAGGCGCTCGTCCACTTCGGTGTCGATACGGCTGACGAAAAAACTGGCCACGCCGGTGATGCCGTCCAGCGGCAGACCGGCGGCCGCGCGCCGTTCCAACCCATCCAGATAGGCGTCCATCACCCGCGTGTGCATGTCCCGGGAAAACAGCAGGGTGACGTTGACGTTGATGCCGTCGGCGATGAGTTGGGTGATGGCGGGCAGGCCGGCCTCGGTGGCGGGAACCTTGATCATCAGGTTGTCGCGGGCCACGGCCTGCCACAAACGGCGCCCTTCGGCCACGGTGGCCTCGGTGTCGTGGGCCAGAGCAGGCGGCACTTCCAGGGAGACATAACCGTCGCGCCGGTCCGTCGCCGCATAAACGCCCTGCAACGCATCCGCCGCGGCGCAAATATCGGGCAGCACCAGGCGTTCCAGCATCTCGTTGGACGCCAGGTCCTGGCGGCGCAGGGCGTCGAGGTCGTCGCGGTAGTCGGGATCGCCGCCGATGGCCTTTTCGAAGATGGCCGGGTTGGAGGTCACGCCGCGCACATCGTCCTCGCTAATCAACCGGGCGAGGCCGCCGCCAGCCAGCAGATGACGGTCGATGTAATCCAGCCAGACGGACAGGCCGTGTTGCGGCAGTTGTTTCAGTGGGTTCATGGCAGTCTCCTCGCGGCATGAGCGAATATGGAATATGGAATGAGTCGCCTGAGGGACGCTTTTCTTACACTGTCACTGTGTGGCGCGTAAGATTTGGCGCGCGGCACCGACCAATTTTCCATCAGCTTTCATCACAATGCTGATGCCCCATGCCCTTTGGAGTTCAACAATTATGATGACTTGCAAACAGGCCGCCACGATGCTTTCTCTTTCCCTGGACGGACGGCTCGCCCCGAGCCGGCGCCTGATGTTGCGCCTGCACCTGCTGTGTTGCGCCAAGTGTCGCCGCCACTCGCGGCAGCTCCAGTTTTTCAGGACCGCCGCCCGCCGGTTTGGGCAGGATGCCGGGCGGGCAGGTTGTGACAAACGGCGCGGTCGGGAGTCAATGTAATTAGCAATGTCGCCGGCCAGCCAGGGACGGATACCATGAATCCTCTGATCACAACCCTTTTCGCCCTCGCGCTGCTGCCGGTGCAGGCAGCATCGGGGCAAACCCTAAACGGTTTCGACTTGTCCAACGCCTCGGTGCCAGTGGAGGAAATACTCAGCGGCGGCCCGCTGCGCGACGGCATCCCGGCCATCGACCGGCCGAGGTTCGTCGCGGCGCGCGAGGCCGGTTTTTTGAAAGACGATGACCGCGTCCTCGGGCTGGTTCTCAGCGGCATCGCCAGGGCCTACCCTATCCGCATCCTCAACTGGCACGAGATCGTCAACGACCGTTTCGACGGCGAGGCGGTGGTGATCAGTTTCTGCCCCCTGTGCGGTACCGGCACGGCTTTCCGACCTGGGCAGGGCAAGGCCAAAACCTTCGGCGTCTCCGGGTTGCTCTACAACAGCGACCTGCTGCTCTACGATCGCGAAACCGAATCCCTCTGGTCGCAGATTCTCGCCAAGGCGGTGTCCGGCACGCTGCACGGCGAGCGGCTGCAACTATTGCCCCTTGAACACACCACATGGCGCGACTGGCGCGAGCGTTATCCCGGCACCCTCGTGCTGAGCACCGACACCGGCCATCGCCGCGATTACAACCGCTCGCCCTATGCAGGCTACGAAACCTCCGGGGGCCTGTACTTTCCCGTCACCCGTATCGACCCGCGCTATCATCCCAAGGAACAGGTCATCGGCATCGAGATCGGCGGCCGCTTCAAGGCCTATCCCTTCGGCGAGTTAGCGCGCACCACCGGCGAGGTCATCGACGAGATCAACGGCACAAAGGTCATTATTCGCTTCGACAAGACACACCGCTCGGCGCAAGCCTTTGACGCGGATAACAAGATGATCCCCGGCATCACCGGCTTCTGGTTCGCCTGGATGGCGTTTCATCCTGACTCGGAAGTATTTATCGCTGAGTGACTGTAAGGTAACGCCCGCCAACGCGACTACTGAGTACGTATTTATGTGTAACGTATTCAGATGTTCGAGGTGCCACCATGCGCGCGACCCTACCTTTACTGCAACAGACCGAATTCCCGGCCCTGGGCCGCGGCACCCTGGAAACCCTGCAAGTCAACCTGGGCTACCGTTGCAACCAAAGTTGCCTGCACTGCCATGTCAACGCCGGGCCCAACCGCAAGGAGATGATGGATTATGAAACGCTCGAACTCATTCCCGAGGTATTGAGGGCGCGCGGGATCAACAAACTTGATCTCACCGGCGGCGCGCCGGAACTGCACGAGGGGTTCCGCACACTGGTGCGTGAAGTGACGGCGATGGGCGTGCGGGTGATCGACCGCTGCAACCTCACGGTCCTCTTCGAGCCGGGGCAGGATAATCTGGCGGCGTTTCTGGCGCGGCACCAGGTGGAAGTGGTCGCCTCACTGCCCTGCTATTCTGTAGACAATGTGGACCGGCAACGCGGCAAGGGGGTGTTCGACAAAAGCATCGCCGCGCTGCAACAACTCAACCAACTGGGCTACGGACATGAAGGCTCCGGCCTGACACTCAACCTGGTCTACAACCCGCAAGGCCCATCGCTGCCGCCGGACCAGCACAACCTGGAGGCGGCCTACAAACGCGAACTACACGAGCACTTCGGCATCGTGTTCAACCGCCTCTTCGTCCTGGCCAATATGCCGATCCAGCGTTTCGGCTCCATGCTGATCTCTAAAGGGCAGTTCAACGACTACATGCGCCTGCTGAAGGAGAACTATGCGGCGGCCAATCTTGGCGAGGTGATGTGCCGCAGTCTGGTGAGCGTCGATTGGCGCGGCTATCTCTACGACTGTGACTTCAACCAACAGCTTGGCTTGTCCATGTCCGAATTAACACATCGGAACCGGCCGCACCTGCGCGATCTGTTGCACGCCGATCCGGCTGGTCACCCGATCCAGGTAGCCGACCACTGCTACGGCTGCACCGCCGGGCAAGGCAGCAGTTGTGGCGGCGCGTTGTAAATCTAATTAAGGAACATCAATGAAAAGAACGGTACTGGTATTCATACTGGCGGCGATCATAGTCGCCTTCTTCGCCTTCGATCTCGATCAGTGGCTCACCTTCGAGGCATTGAAACAGAGTCAGGCGCGCTTCGATGCCCTGTATGCCGAATCCCCCTGGTTGGTGGCGGGTGTTTTCTTTGCCGTCTATGTCATTGTCACCGCGCTGTCTTTGCCCGGCGCGGCAATCATGACCCTGGCGGCGGGCGCGTTCTTCGGGCTGGTCACCGGCACCGTGCTGGTGTCGTTCGCCTCCTCCATCGGCGCTACTCTCGCGTTTCTGGTTTCCCGCTTTTTGCTGCGCGACGCGGTGCAACAACGTTTTGGCGACAAGCTCAAGGCCATCAACGACGGCATCGCCAAAGACGGCGCTTTCTATCTTTTCACCCTGCGTCTGGTGCCGCTGTTCCCCTTCTTCCTGATCAATCTGGTGATGGGGCTGACACCGTTGCGCACTGCCACCTTTTACGGGGTCAGTCAGGTGGGGATGCTGGCGGGCACCCTGGTCTATGTGAATGCGGGGACACAGCTCGCGCAACTGGATAGTGCCGCCGGCATTCTCTCGCCGGGACTGCTGCTGTCGTTTGCCATGCTGGGGATATTCCCGCTGATCGCGAAAAGTGTGGTGCGCCGCATTCAACGCCGCCGGGTTTATGCGCGTTGGCGGCGCCCGAGGAAATTTGATCGCAACTTGGTCGTCATCGGCGCCGGCGCGGCGGGACTGGTCAGCGCCTACATCGCCGCCGCCGTGAAGGCCAAGGTGACCTTGGTGGAAGCACACAAGATGGGCGGCGATTGCCTGAACTACGGCTGCGTGCCGAGCAAGGCGCTGATCAAAAGCGCCAAGCTGGCGCAGCAGATGCGTGACGCCGAACACTACGGCCTGGAGAGTGGCGAACCGAAATTCAGTTTCCGCAAAGTGATGGCGCGCGTGCACGAGGTGATTCGCGCGGTGGAACCCCACGACAGCGTGGAGCGCTACACCCAACTGGGAGTAGAGGTTCTGCAAGGCTACGCGCGGGTAATCGATCCCTGGACCGTCGAGATCAAACTCAACGGCGGCGGCATGCAACGGCTCACTACCCGCGGCATCGTCATCGCCGCCGGGGCGCGCCCGTTTGTACCACCGCTGCCCGGTATCGAAGAGACCGGCTACCTCACCAGCGATACCCTGTGGGAGGAATTCGCCAAGCTGGATCAAGCGCCCAAACGCCTCGTGGTGCTAGGCGGTGGCCCCATCGGCTGCGAGTTGGCCCAAAGCTTCGCCCGCCTCGGCTCGCAGGTTACCCAGATCCAGCGCGGCCCGCGCATCATGCCCAACGAGGATGCAGAGGTTTCGGTGCTGGCGAAAGAAGCGCTTGAAAAGAGCGGCGTTAAAGTGCTGACCGGCCACGCGGCTGTACGTTGTGAAAGAGAACGCGAGCGCAAGTTCATCATCGTCAAACAAGGCGATATGGAACAACGCATCGAGTTCGACGCCCTGCTCTGCGCCGTCGGCCGTGTAGCACGCCTGCAAGGATATGGTCTTGAAGAGCTGGGTATCGAAACCGAATGTACCGTGGTCACCAATGAATACCTGGAGACCTTATATCCCAACATCCTCGCCGCCGGGGACGTGGCCGGGCCCTATCAGTTCACCCACACCGCCGCCCACCAGGCGTGGTACGCCGCGGTCAACGGGCTGTTCGGTGATCTGAAACGCTTCAAGGCGGACTACTCCGTCATCCCCTGGTCTACATTTATTGATCCCGAGGTGGCCCGCGTCGGCCTCAACGAACAGGAGGCAAAACAGAAAGGCGTGGCCTACGAAGTGACGCGCTACGGCATCGACGACCTTGATCGCGCCATCGCCGACGGTTCGGCCCACGGATTTGTGAAGGTCCTCACCGTGCCAGGCAAAGACAAAATCCTCGGCGTCACCATCGTCGGCGAACACGCGGGCGACCTACTGGCGGAATTCGTGCTGGCCATGAGACACGGCCTCGGCCTCAACAAAATTCTCGGCACCATCCACATCTACCCGACACTGGCCGAGGCCAACAAATACGCCGCCGGTGAATGGAAGCGCGCCCATGCGCCGCAACGGGTGCTGGCGTGGCTTGAACGCTATCACGCCTGGAAGCGGGGTTAGATCATGAAACGTTTTTTATTTACATTGCTGTTGCTGGCACAAACGATTACCGCACAGGCGGCGGCATTCGCCCACGCCAACTGGGATGCGCTGCTGAAAAAGCATGTGGTATCGATTCAAAATGGTCAGGCGACACAGGTCGATTACGACGGCATGATGAAAGACCGCGCACAACTCAAACGCTATCTCAGCGCCACCTCGAATGTCATTCGCACAACCTTTGATGATTGGAGCAAAGAGGAACAACTCGCCTTCCTCATCAACGCCTACAACGCCTGGACCGTGGAACTGATCCTGAGCGGCTATCCCAACATCGAATCGATCAAAGACCTGGGCTCGTTTTTTCAATCGCCGTGGAAAAAAGCCTTCATTCCCCTGCTCGGCGAAACCCGTTCGCTCGACGATATCGAACACGGGCTGATCCGCGGCTCGGGCCGCTATAACGATCCGCGCATCCACTTCGCCGTCAACTGCGCCAGCATCGGCTGCCCTGCGCTGCGGCCGGATGCCTACCTTGCCGAGAAACTCGATCAACAGCTCGATGAGGCGACGCGCCTGTTTCTTTCCGACCGGACACGCAACCGGCGGGAAAACGACACGCTTTATGTGTCGAGCATTTTCAAGTGGTACCGGGCGGACTTCGAACATGGCTGGCGCGGCGCCGAATCGCTGGAACAGTTTTTAAGCCTTTATTCCAACCCCCTCAGTCTTGATGGCACCGCCCAGCGGTTGCTGTTGTCGGGCAGCATGGACGTGGAGTTTTTGGCGTACAACTGGCGGCTCAACAGGACGGATTGACCGCGCTGCCGTTCCGGCCAAAGTGAAAGGTTCACTGTAATATCTGTGCCCATGGAGCGACCAACTGGAACCTAAGACTATTATTACCAGGCAGGTTCAACCGCTGGCCCACTCAATGGAGAATGATCATGAAAACTTTCCTAATCATCGTGACACTACTGTTCTCTCTGACCGCTGGCGCCTGGGCCGCCGATGGCCTGGTGTCCGTCAAAAGTCCTCACTCTGTCAGGCAAACCATGGACCGGCTCGAGTCCGTGGTCGGCGCGGCGGGCATGAAGGTCTTCGCCCGCGTCGATCACGCGGCGGGTGCGGCCACAATCGGCAAACAGCTGCGGCCCACCCAACTGCTGATCTTCGGCAACCCCAAGGGCGGTACACCGTTCATGGAATGCGCGCAGACCGTGGGCATCGATCTGCCCGTCAAGGCGCTGGTCTGGCAGGACGAGGCTGGGCAGGTGTGGCTGGGCTACAACGATCCTGCCTACATCGCCAAACGCCATGATGTACCGGCCTGCAAGGTGGCGGCCGGCATGAGCAAGGCGCTGGCGGGATTCGCGGAAAAGGCGATTTCAAAACAGGAGTAATGGAGAAGCAACATGCATGATGTCGTGCAGGACTATTATGGCAAGCAGTTACAACACACCGGCGACCTGAAAACCGACGCCTGCTGCGACACGTCACAAGTGCCAGAATGGCTCAAGCCGCTGCTGGTGCGAATCCATCCCGAGGTGCTGGCACGCTACTATGGTTGCGGTCTGGTGTGCCCGCCCTTGCTCAAAGGCGCGCGGGTGCTGGATCTCGGCTGTGGCTCGGGACGGGACGTGTACGCGCTGGCACAACTGGTGGGTAAAAACGGCGAAGTGATCGGCGTCGACATGACCGAGGAGCAGTTGGCGATCGCTGAAAAACACCGCGCCTGGCACCGCGATGCCTTTGGCTTCGACAATGGCTTCGACAATGGCGTCGACAACATACGCTTCCTGCACGGCTACATCGAGCACCTCGACGAACTCGATCTCGAAGCCGAAAGCTTCGATGTCATCGTCTCCAACTGCGTCATCAATCTCTCCCCGGACAAGGACGCGGTGCTGGCCGGCGTGCAACGCCTGCTCAAACCCGGCGGCGAGATGTATTTTTCCGACGTCTACGCCGACCGACGCGTGCCCGATGCGGTGCGCAACGATCCGGTGCTGTACGGCGAATGCCTGGGCGGCGCGCTCTATTGGAACGATTTCTTGCGGTTGGCCCAGCGTCATGGCTTCGCCGACCCGCGCCTGGTGGAGGACCGCCCGCTGTCGGTCACCGAACCGAAACTCGCGGCGCTCACCGGCAACCTGCGTTTCTTCTCCGCCACCTACCGCCTGTATAAGCTCGACGGCCTGGAAAGTGCCTGCGAGGACTACGGTCAGGCGGTGATCTATCGCGGCACCATCCCCGAGCATCCGCACCGATTTGTGCTCGACAAACATCATGACATGGAGACCGGCCGCGTCTTCCCGGTGTGCGGCAACACCTGGCGCATGTTGCACGACACGCGCTTTCACGATCACTTCGACTTCATCGGCGATTTCAGCTGCCACTTCGGCCTGTTCGCGGGCTGCGGCGGCGGGCTGCCTTTTGACACCGCTGCGGTGGGCGGAGCAACGTCCTCATGCTGCTGACACCATCCGCGCCGCAACGCCATAGTGTCCTGGTGCTCTGCACCGGCAATTCGGCGCGCAGCATCATGGCCGAGGCATTATTCAACCACGTGGCCGCCCAACGCTTCACCGCCTACAGTGCGGGCAGCCACCCGGTGGGCGTGGTAAACCCCTTTGCCCTGGAACAGATTGATCGCCTGGGTATGGACACAAGCGGCTTTCGCAGCAAGAGCTGGTCGGAATTCACGGGGCCGGAAGCGCCGCCGCTGGATTTCGTCATTACGGTGTGTGACAACGCCGCCGGGGAAAGCTGCCCGCATTTCCCGGGCGCGCAGCAGCGCATTCATTGGGGGCTGCCCGACCCTGCGGCGGCCGGCCCATCAGAAGAGGAAAAGCGGCTGGCTTTCAAGGCGTGTTTCGACACACTGAAAAACCGGATACAGGTTCTAGCCGGGCAACCCCGTATCGATATCGATAATCTGGCCGCGCTCATGCAACAGCTGGCGCACGATCGCGTACCCACGGAGATCTGGTATTGAAAAAGACCATCGCGATTGCGCTTACAGGCATTATCCTGCTCCAGCCCCCGCTATTGAAAGCGGCCGATGACCGGCTGACCCTTACCGGCTCCAGCACCGTGGCGCCGCTTGCGCTGGAAATTGGTAAACGTTTTGAAAAACAAAATCCCGGTATTCGCATTGATGTGCAGACCGGCGGTTCGACGCGCGGCGTGATGGACGCCCGCGCGGGGCTGGCGGATATCGGCATGGCCTCCCGCGCCCTCAAGCCGAAGGAGAACGACCTCACGGCCCATACCATCGCCCTTGATGGCATCGGCATCATCCTGCACCGCGACAACCCGGTGGTCGCGCTGAGTGACCAACAGATCATCGCCATCTACACCGGCCGCATCACGAATTGGCGCAAGGTCGGCGGTAAAGATGCGCGCATCACGGTGGTCAACAAGGCGGAGGGACGCTCGACCCTGGAGCTGTTCCTGCATCATCTCATGCTGAAAAACAGCGCGATCAAACCCCATGTGGTGATCGGCGACAACCAGCAGGGCATCAAAACCGTGGCGGGCAATCCTAACGCCATCGGTTATGTCTCCATCGGTACCGCCGAGTTCGAAGCCACCCAGGGCACCCCGATCAAACTGTTGCCCATGGCGGGCATTGCCGCAAGTGTCGAGAATGTACGCAACCACACCTTCCCGTTGTCACGGCCACTCAACCTGGTGACCAGGGGTGAGCCTTCAACCCTGGTCCGGCGCTTTATCGATTTCGCCCAATCGGAGGCTGTTGATGATCTTATCCAGGCCCAGTATTTCGTTGCGCCGTAACGCTGACCACGCGCTGGCGCCGCTACTCCTGGCGCTGGCAGCGGGCGCGGCACTGATCCTGCTGCTGGTGGTGGTTTTCCTGCTGCGGGAATCCTGGCCGCTGCTGGACGATGGCGGCTGGCTGCGTTTCGTGACCGATGAGGGCTGGCATCCGCTGGAGGGCCGTTTCGGCCTGCTGCCCATGGTGTGGGCGACACTGGCCGCCGCCCTCGGCGCCATGCTGATCGCCACACCCCTCGGCCTGGCCGGCGCGCTGTTCGAATGCTTCTACGCGCCGCCCGTATTGGCGCGGCTTTACCGCATGATGGTGGCGCTGCTGGCGGGGATTCCGTCGGTGGTCTTCGGGCTCTGGGGCCTCACGGTGCTCGTGCCGTTGATCGCCCGCTGGCAGCCACCCGGTGCCAGCCTCTTCGCCGCCATCATCATTCTGGCGCTGATGATCCTGCCCACCGTGGCGCTGACCGGCAGTGCCGCCTTGCGCGGCGTGCCTGCCTCACTGCTTCACGGCGCGGCCGCGCTGGGCATGACGCGCAGAGGCATCGTGACCGGCGTGGCGATTCCGGCGGCGCGTGGCGGCATCACCGGCGGCGTGCTACTGGCCACCGCCCGCGCCCTGGGCGAAACCATGGCGGTGCTGATGGTGGCGGGCAACGTGGTGCAAAACCCCACCGGGCTGTTCGAGCCGGTGCGGGTGTTGACCGCCAATATCGCGCTGGAGATGGCCTATGCCACCGGCGATCATCGCGCCGGGCTGTTCGCCTCCGGCTTGTTGTTGACGTTGATGGTGCTGATGTTGGCGTGGTTTGCCGCGCGGACGAACCGGAGCGAGGACCATGGCTGATCGCCTCTTCACGCTGGCGATCTGGAGCGCGGCACTGCTGGTGGCCGCCGCGTTCTTGTGGCTGCTGGGCGATCTGGCGTGGCGGGGCATGGGCCATCTGTCCTGGTCGTTTTTGGTCTCGGACCCGGAGAACGCCGGTCGCAACGGCGGCATCGCGCCGATCCTGGTCTCGACACTGTTAATACTTGCCGTGGCGCTGACGGCAGCCATCCCGCTCGGCCTCGGTGCCGCCGTCTGGCTCGCCGAATACACCCGCCGCGGGGGCGCATCGGGCCGGAGCATACGCCTCAGTCTCGATGTCCTGGCGGGTGTACCCTCCATCGTCTTCGGCCTGTTCGGTTACGCCTTCTTTTGCGTATTTCTGAAGCTGGGTTTTTCGATTCTCTCCGGCGGGTTGACGCTGGCCTGCATGATCCTGCCCATTCTCATCCGCACCAGCGAGGCGGGCATCGGCGCCGTCAGCGACGACTGGCGCCGCGGCGCCCACGCCCTGGGCATGACCCGCGCCGCCGCGCTGTGGCACATCCTGCTGCCCGCCGCCGCCCCAGCCATCACCGCCGGGCTGCTGCTTGGCATCGGCCGCGCCACGGCGGAGACGGCGGCGCTGATTTTCACCAGTGGCTACGTGGACCGTATGCCGGAATCCCTCTCCGATTCCGGCCGCGCCCTCGCCGTGCACATCTACGATCTGTCGATGAACGTCACCGGCGGTGATCAGGCGGCTTATGCCTCGGCACTAGTGCTGATCGTACTGATCGTCGCCATTAATGCCAGCGCGCTCACCCTCTCCGATCGCTGGCTGAGCAACAGGATTGCAACATGAACGACGAACACAAAACGATATATACCCTTGGCGGTATCGAATCGGGGCCGCCCTGCTGCGAACCACTACCGCATTTGCGTATCCGCGATCTTTCGGTGGCTTACGGCGGCAACACCGTTTTGAATGAAGTGTCACTGGACATTTACCGGGGCTGCATCACCGCGCTGATCGGTCCCTCGGGTTGCGGCAAGACCAGCTTTCTCTCCGTGCTCAACCGCCTCACCGATCTGCTGCCAACGGCGCACGTGCGGGGCGAGGTGCGGTTTGAGGAGGCCGACCTGCTCGACCCGCGCCTCGACGTGCTGGCGCTGCGACGCAGGATCGGCATGATCTTCCAGAAGCCCAACCCGTTTCCGCTTTCCATCCGCCGCAATCTGGAACTGCCGCTGCGCGAGCACGGCGTGCGCCGCCGCGAGGTGATCGAACACAAGATCGAAACAGCGCTGCGCGATGTCGGCCTGTGGGAGGAAGTGCGCGACCGCCTCGAATCACCGGCGCTGGCCCTCTCCGGCGGCCAGCAACAGCGTCTGTGCATCGCGCGCGCTCTGGTGCTGGAACCCTCGGTACTGTTGATGGACGAACCGTGCAGCGCACTCGATCCTATTTCGTCCGGCATCGTGGAAGAACTGATCCAGCGGCTGCGCGGCCGCTACACCATCATCATCGTCACCCACAACCTGGCCCAGGCGCGGCGCATCGCCAACTACGCCGCGTTTTTCTGGATGAAGGAGCGCGTCGGCAAACTCATCGAATTCGGCCAGTGCCGTCCCTTGTTTGAGACGCCGACGCATCCGTTGACGGCGGCCTATGTGGCAGGGCTGAGCGGTTGAGTTCCGCGGATTCGCGGCACATACCTATTTCGTTAGAACAACAGAGAGAACAACCAACAGGAGGGTACAAATGAAAATATCCAATAGTCTACGCAAAATGACGCTGGCGGTGCTCGGCGCATTCGGGTTAACGCTTTCGCTCCCGGGCGGCGCGGCCAATCTCTTTGTCGAGGCCGGCGCAAGCGGCGCGAGCTGCACAGCCGCCGAGTCCTGCGCCAGCATCCAGGCTGCGGTCGATCTGGCCTCGCCCGGCGACCAGATCATCATCGGCGACGGCGTGTTTGCCGAAAACATTCGCATCCTTCCCGGCAAGGACGGGATCACGCTAACCGGAGGTGGGCAAACAGTCATTGATTCCTCCGGCGGCATCGACGGCGTGTGCGCGCCCTGCCCGACAACGCCCGCCGATGTCGTGCTCGATATTTTCGCCGCGGATGTGGTGATTAAAAACCTCAGCATCGTTCACTCCGGCCCGACACCCACCAAAAGAGACATCGGCGTGTTCGTGCGTCCCCCGGCCAGTGGCGTGACGTTAAAGCACCTGAATTTCCGGCGCGACCGTAGCGGCGAGGCGCCGATTCCGGGTCCGGGTTCGCGGGGCGTGTTCGCCTTTCTGGCGCCCGATCTCACCATCAAAGACTCCACCTTCCGCGGCAGCTATCAAGACAGCATTCACATCCCGGCCTCGAACGTGATCATCAAAGACAACGACATCGCCGATACGCCGCGAGTCGGCATCGTGATCATACAGGAGCCCGCCGGAAGCCCGACCGTCGATTCGCTCATCGCCGGCAACGCCGTTACCAATACCGGCGGCGACGGCATCCAGATCCAGGGCGATAACAACGTTGTGAAAGGCAACACCGTCACCGACAGCGCGGGCGCGGGCATCAAGTTATGCGGCGCGGTAGTGGGTGACTGTGTCGATCCGGGCGACACGCAAATCGCTGCGGTGGCGGAGGACAACATCGTCAATTCGAATACGGTCTCCGGCAGCGGCGGCGGGGATGTCGTCGATAATGGCATCGGCAATTTGGTCAAGTAAGGCGATGGATAAAACGGTTATATCAATACCAAACTGCAAAACATACCCTCTTCTGCTAGCTTGCCCCTGAGTTTATCCGATCAACCTAGCTCCAGCTCCACACGGGTATCGATAGCCGCGCTGATTGAGATTTATCAATGCATGTCATTGGTGGATTGATCATCATTCACGCCGTCCATCTACAACGGAGGTAAAGCGCATGAAACAGAATATGGGTTATTCAGATCGTGTTATTCGGCTGCTGGTGGCGATCGGTATTGCCGGGCTGTACTTTACGGGCACAATATCCGGTACCACCGCATTAGTGCTTAGCATTATCGCCATCGTCCTGTTGTTGACGAGCCTGGTCGGGGTATGTCCTGCCTATCTTCCCTTCAAGCTGTCGACACGTAGGCCGCGACATGCAGGCCAAAAGAGTTCTCACGCACATTGAGTAAGCTGTGTACCCAGACCACCCTATGCCCGTCATAGGGTGGTCTGGGAATTTGCATGATGGTATCCAAAAAAACGTCTGCCGGATTACGTCTTACCCGGCTTTTGATGCCGTGACGTTGACAGGGAATGCTCGATGTCATTTTCGGGTAACGGGTTATTGCCCATGGCGGCATCGACTTCAAACGGAAAGGTGCCACAAGGATTTCGCGGGCTGTTACCACAGGTCCGGAATTTCAATAGTCCGTAAATAGGGTCTGCTCCAAGTATCGCGGTAAAGAAAAAATACAGTGAGATAAAGGGTAGGTAATATACCCAGTCCGCTACTTCCTGGTCTGGTGACAACCATTCTGGCTGACCTGTTATAACCAGTATGGTGAGTGACGTAGCCAGAATGGCAGTGCCAAAAATAAATCGTAGCAGACGATCGAGCCACCCCAGATTCTGCGAGATCCAGCGATTTTTCGTGTCGGTGCTTCCATTCATGACGTTCTCCTTTATTTCCACAGGTTGTGTTTCTCTTGACGACCCTCAAGGGATAGATGACACAGTGTGTATTTTCAATGACATTGGGAATATTTTATGCAGGCAATGAAGATAAGGCTTAATTGTACGGTGAAGATGCTTTTTTCGGGGCGCTTGAGTTAACGTTATTATTCAGGTTGATCATTTGACTCAATTATGACGGTGACGTCATTGATAAACATCAATGACCTAAGCCGTCACAGAATAATCGTCAATGCGTTGCCCTCCTCCTCTGCAAATTATACAAATTCTGCAGCAATTGAAATTTGTCAATGACACGCACACCCTACGACCTACTATGACGCTTTCAAGCGTTACAAATATGCCACTCATGGCCGCGCATTTAGCAATAAAACACTACTAACGCAGCACTTGCATAGCACCAAACGCATCACTAAACGCATCACTAACGGAGAACAGCATCATGGCGACATTGAAGGTTATCGAAGTGTTATCACAATCCACCAAAAGCTGGGAAGACGCGACACAGAAGGCGGTTGATAAGGCCGCTGAATCCCTGCATAACATCAAATCCGTTTACATCAAGGAGATGGAGGCCAAGGTGGAAAACAATAAGATCGTGGAATATCGCATCAACGGCAAAATCACCTTTGAGCTGGAATAGACATCCTGCGCGTCACACAACGCCCGTGAAAGGGATGTGATACCACAAGGCAACTCACAAGATCCCATGACCGAACAGCAACCGGAGACCGAACAAGACCCCACTCCCCCATCGTCGCCGGAGCAGCGTCAGGCGGCGCTGGAGGAATGTGAAAAGTCGCTGGAACTGAGTCGGCAGGAAGCCGCGGAGCGTTGGGAGGCGTTATTACGTGTCCGTGCGGAACTGGACAATGAGCGCAAACGCGCGGCCCGGGAGATCGAAAAGGCGCACAAGTTTTCACTGATGCAGCTGCTCACGGCACTGCTGCCGGTGAAGGACAGTCTGGAGCTGGGGCTGGCGGCCTTCGAGGCATCACCGGACAAGACGGATACCAGCGCCCTTCAGTATGGCATGCAACTCACCCTTACCACGCTCGCTACCGTGCTGAACGATTTCGGCGTGGAAGCCATTGACCCCCAGGGCCAGATCTTCAATCCCGAGTATCACGAGGTGATGTATGTGGAGCCGGTGGCGGACGTGCCGCCCAACACCGTGATCGAGGTGCAGCAGAAAGGCTATCTGCTCAATGGCCGCATCGTGCGACCGGCCCGGGTGACCATTGCCAGCGCGCCGCAGACATCCGAAATTTGACTATGCTTTCTACAGGCAGATCCCTATATGCCTGTGTCGATGGGCGCACATGTGGGGCACGGATTCCAGCACGCTGGTATTTCGACAGGACATAACACGAGGCAAGGACTATGGGTAAAATCATCGGCATCGATCTGGGCACCACCAATTCCTGTGTCGCCGTCATGGAGGGCAACACCCCCAAGGTGATCGAAAACAATGAGGGAGGTCGCACCACGCCATCGATTGTGGCCTTTACGGCCGATGGTGAGGTTTTGGTGGGCCAGACCGCCAAACGCCAGGCGGTGACCAATCCCGAAAACACCCTGTTCGCCATCAAACGCCTGATCGGCAGACGCTTTGATGATCCCGAGGTGCAAAAGGATATCGGCATGGTCTCCTATAAAATTGTCCGGGCGGACAATGGCGACGCCTGGGTGGAGGCCGGCGGCAAGAAGATGGCGCCGCAGGAAATCGCCGCCAAGGTGCTGCAGAAGATGAAACAGACCGCCGAGGATTATCTCGGCGAAAAGGTCACCGAGGCGGTGATCACCGTGCCCGCCTATTTCAACGATTCGCAGCGGCAGGCCACCAAGGACGCCGGCCAGATCGCGGGGCTGGAGGTCAAACGCATCATCAATGAGCCCACCGCCTCGGCCCTGGCCTATGGCATGGACAAGAAACGCGGTGAACAGAAGCTGGCGGTGTTTGATCTGGGCGGCGGCACCTTCGACATCTCCATCATCGAGATCGCCGATGTGGACGGCGAGCATCAATTCGAGGTGCATTCCACCAACGGCGACACTTTTCTCGGCGGTGAGGATATCGACAAGCGGCTGATCGATTATCTGATCAACGAATTCAAAAAGGATCAGGGGATCGACCTGCGCGGTGACCCGTTGGCCATCCAACGACTCAAGGAGGCCGCGGAGAAGGCCAAGATCGAACTCTCCACCGCCCAGCAGACCGACGTCAACCTGCCCTACATCACGGCGGACAAGGCCGGCCCCAAACACCTGAACATCCGGCTGACGCGGGCCAAGCTCGAATCGCTGGTGGAGGACATCATCGATCGCACCATCGCGCCCTGCAAGATGGCGCTCAAGGACGCCAAACTGTCGACCTCGGACATCGACGAGGTAATCCTGGTGGGCGGCCAGACCCGCATGCCCATGGTGCAGCAAAAGGTGAAGGCGTTTTTCGGCAAGGAGCCGCGCAAGGACGTCAATCCCGACGAGGCCGTGGCCATCGGCGCCGCCATCCAGGCCGCCGTGCTGTCCGGCGAGGTGAAGGATGTGCTGCTGCTGGACGTCACTCCCCTGTCGCTGGGCATCGAGACCCTGGGCGGGGTGATGACCAAGCTGATCGAAAAAAACACCACCATTCCCACCAAGGCCAGCGAGGTCTTCTCCACCGCCGATGACAACCAGTCGGCGGTGACCGTGCATGTGCTACAGGGCGAGCGTGAACGGGCGGTCGATAACAAGTCCCTCGGCCAGTTCAATCTGGAGGGGATTCCACCGGCGCCTCGTGGTGTACCGCAGGTCGAGGTGACCTTCGATATCGACGCCAACGGCATCCTGCATGTGACCGCGAAGGACAAGGCCACAGGCAAGGAAAACAGGATCGTCATCAAGGCCTCCAGCGGCCTGTCCGATGCCGACGTGCAACGCATGGTCAGCGAGGCCGCGGCCCACGCAGAGGAAGACCGGCGCTTCCACGAACTGGTGCAGGCCCGCAACCAGGCCGATGCCCTCATCCATGCCACGCGCAAGTCCATGAAGGAACTCGGCGACAAGGTCGAAAGCGGTGAAAAGTCGGATATCGAAGCCGCGATTACGGAGCTGGAGGCCGCCATCAAGGGCGATGACAAGTACCAGATCGACACCAAGTCCACGGCGCTGAGCGAGGCCTCGGCCAGGATGGCGCAACGCATCTATGCTCAGGCCGGGGGTGGCGGTCAGTCCGGCGGACAGTCTGGCGGTGGTGGTCAGGCCGGTGGCGGCGGCGCACGCACCGGCGCCGATGAGGATGTGGTCGATGCGGAGTTTGAAGATGTCTCCGGTGAGCACAAATAATTATTTGTAGAACAATTATTAGTAGAACAATGTAATACGCAACGGCCAAATGCCAGGCATACGTTGATGGCAACTATCTATAGTTAATGCTCTCTGGCCACCCAGCGGCTTCAGGCAATGGATGCACGCCTTTCATTACCTGCCATGGTAGGGATTAACGCATGAGAATGGATAAGCTCACTACCCGTCTGCAGATGGCCCTGGCCGATGCGCAGAGCCTGGCCGTGGGCCGCGACCACCAGTATGTGGAGCCGTTGCATCTCATGCTGGCGCTGCTCGATCAGGACGGCGGCAGCATCCGTCCCCTGCTGCAAAAGGCCGACGTCAATGTCAGCCAGTTGCGCACCGAACTCGGCAAGGCACTGGATCGCCTGCCGCAGGTCGAAGGCACTGCGGGCGAGGTCATCATCTCCAATGATCTGGGCCGTCTACTGAATGTGATGGACAAGCTCGCCCAGCAGCGCGGCGACGCCTATATCTCCAGTGAACTGTTTGTGCTCGCCGTGGTTCTCGATCACGGTGAACTGGCTCGCATCCTGCGCGAGACCGGCGCGGACCGGGAGGTGCTGACCCGGGCCATCGACGAGGCGCGCGGTGGCGAACAGGTACAAGACCCCGAGGCCGAAGAGCAGCGCGGCGCATTGCAACGCTACACCATCGACCTCACCGAGCGCGCCGAGAGCGGCAAACTGGATCCCGTGATCGGCCGTGACGACGAGATCCGGCGCATCATCCAGGTACTGCAACGGCGCACCAAAAACAATCCAGCCCTGATCGGCGAGCCCGGTGTAGGCAAGACGGCGGTGGTGGAAGGGCTGGCCCAGCGCATGGTCAACAACGAGGTACCCATCGGCCTGCGCGGCAAGCGCCTGCTGGCCCTGGACCTGGGCGCGATGGTGGCCGGCGCCAAATATCGCGGCGAATTCGAGGAACGGCTCAAGGGCGTGCTCAAGGATCTGGGTAAACTGCAGGGCCAGGTGGTGTTGTTCATCGACGAGCTGCACACCCTGGTGGGCGCCGGTCGGGCCGAGGGGGCCATCGATGCCGGCAACATGCTCAAGCCTGCCCTGGCGCGCGGCGAGCTGCACTGCATCGGCGCCACCACCCTCAACGAGTACCGTGAGAGCATCGAGAAAGACGGTGCGCTGGAGCGGCGTTTCCAGACCGTGCTGATCGACGAGCCCAGCGTGGAGGACACCATCGCCATCCTGCGCGGACTGAAGGAAAAATACGAACTGCACCACGCCGTGGAGATCACTGACCCCGCCATCTGCGCGGCGGTCACCCTTTCGCAACGCTACATCACCGACCGCAATCTGCCGGACAAGGCCATCGACCTGATGGACGAGGCCGCCAGTCGCATCCGTGTGGAGATCGACTCGGAGCCCGAGGTCATGGATCGCCTTGACCGGCGCCTGATCCAGCTCAAGATCGAGCGCGAGGCCCTGGGCAAAGAGAGCGACGAGGCGTCGAAGAAACGCCTCGCCATTCTGGACACGGAGATCAGCGCACTGGAAAAGGAGTACGCCGATCTGAAGGCGATCTGGGACGGGGAGAAGGCCAGGCTACAGGATGCCCAGCAGGTGAAAGAGGCCCTCGACCGGGCGCGCACCGAGCTGGAGGCGGCCCGTCGCGCCGGCGATCTGACCCGCATGGCGGAGCTGCAATACGGCCGTATCCCGGAACTCGAATCACGCCTGACAGCCGGCAGTGAGTCCGCAGAGGCCCGGCCCCAGCTATTGCGCAACAAGGTCGGTGAAGAAGAGATCGCCGAGGTGGTGTCGCGCTGGACGGGCATCCCCGTGGCCAGGATGCTGGAGAGCGAGCGCGATAGGCTGGTGAAAATGGAAGACGCCCTGCACCGCCGCGTGGTCGGTCAGGAAGAGGCAGTGCGCGTGGTGGCCGATGCCATTATCCGCTCCCGCGCGGGGCTGGCGGACCCGCGCCGCCCGGCCGGTTCCTTCTTGTTCCTCGGCCCCACCGGGGTGGGCAAGACCGAGCTCTCCCGTGCCCTGGCCGAATTTCTGTTCGACAGCGAAGACGCCATGGTGCGCATCGACATGTCCGAGTTCATGGAAAAACACTCCGTTGCCCGCCTCATCGGCGCCCCACCCGGCTACATCGGATATGAGGAAGGCGGCTATCTCACCGAGGCGGTGCGCCGCCGCCCCTATGCGGTGATCCTGCTGGACGAGGTGGAAAAGGCCCACGCCGAGGTGTTCAACATTCTGCTGCAGGTGCTCGACGACGGCCGACTCACCGACGGCCACGGCCGCACCGTCAACTTCCGCAGCAGCGTCATCGTCATGACCTCCAACATGGGCTCGGAACTGATCCGCGAGATGGCAGGTGAGGAACACTATACCCGGATGAAACAGGCGGTGATGGAGATCGTCGGCCGCTTTTTTCGTCCCGAGTTTATCAACCGCATCGACGAGGTGGTGGTATTCCATCCCCTCAACCGTGAACAGATCCGAGCCATCGCCCAACTGCAATTGCAGTATCTGCGCGAACGCCTGCACCAGCGCGAGATGCAGATCGAACTCACCCCCGCCGCCCTGGATCTGCTGGCAGAGTCGGGCTTTGACCCGGTGTATGGCGCACGCCCTCTCAAGCGGGCCATCCAGCAACAGGTGGAGACTCCGCTGGCGCGCGAAATGGTGGCCGGCAGGTTTGGCCCCGGCGATGCGGTGCGGGTGGATGCGCGCGGTGAGCGCATTGTGTTCCTGCACGATGCTGCCGATACCACGGTGCAAGCGCAGGCCGCAACCAATGCCTGAACTGACGCATTGTACCGAGCAGGACCGTTTGCAGGGCGAACGAATAGCTAACAGTAAATAGAGCTAATGGAATACAAGGACTATTACCGGGTATTGGGCGTACAGCGTGATGCGTCACAGGACGAGATCAAGCGCGCCTACCGCAAGCTGGCGCGCAAATATCATCCCGACGTCAGCAAAGAGACCGATGCCGAACAGAAGTTCAAGGAACTGGGCGAGGCCTACGAGGTGCTCAAGGATCCGCAAAAACGCCAGGCCTACGATCAACTGGGACAGAACTGGCGGCACGGACAGGAATTCCGCCCGCCGCCGGACTGGGGTGCGGGTTTCCAATACACGGGGGGCGAATTCACCACGGCGGACGCCGGCCGGTTCAGCGATTTTTTCGAATCCCTGTTCGGCCACTTCGGCACCGGAAGCCGTACCGCACACACCGAATTTCGGGCCCGCGGCGAGGACCTGCACGCCCGTCTGCGCATAAGTCTGGATGACGCCTATCACGGCAGCACGCGCACCGTTTCCCTGAACATCCCGCAGTACGATGAACAGGGACGACCGCACCAGCAGACACGCACACTGAAAATACGCATACCGAAAGGCATCGCCCGCGGCCAGAGCATACGTCTGGCTGGCAAAGGCGGTGCCGGCTTCGGCAAGGGCGCTCCACCCGGCGATCTATTTCTGGATATCGAGTTTGACCCGCACCCCCTGTTTCAGGTGGAAGGCCGTGATATTTTTATCAATCTCCCCATCTCTCCGTGGGAGGCCGCGCTGGGTGCCCAGGTCAGCGTGCCCACGCTCGGTGGCGCCGTGGACATGAAGATCCCACCGGGCTCGCAGTCGGGTCGTAAGCTGCGCCTCAAGGGTCGCGGCCTGCCCGGAAAACCCGCCGGTGACCAGTTCGTAATCCTGCGCATCGAGACACCACCCGCGGAATCGGAAGCGGCCAGACAGGCCTATCGCGAATTTGCCAAGGCCGTGCCCTTCAACCCCAGAACCAGGCTGGCAGTATGAGCAACGAAACAGAAATCCATATCGGCGTGGTACTGGACGACTCCATTGAATTTTCGCTCAACGAGATTTCACGCACCTGTCATGTCGGTATTGAAGTCGTCATTGAACTGGTGGAGGTCGGCATCATCGAACCGCGCGGGCGCGAGCCTGCCGAGTGGCATTTTCCCGGCTCTGCCATCGGGCGCATCGAGCGCGCACTGAACCTGCAACGTGATCTGGAAATCAATCTACCCGGTGTGGCGTTGGTGCTGGAATTGTTGGACGAAATCGATCACCTTAAAGATCGCCTGTGGATCATGGAGAAGGACTGGTAGTCATGGCCGCAGCCTTATTTATATATGTTTTTCAATATGTCACTAATCCTAGACTAACATGAAACTGATGATTCCCGCCGAATGAGAAAATCATTGTATTCGCATAAAAGCAACGATCCGGCACTGAATCCCGGGCCCAGCCTTGAAGCCAAGGTCTGCTTTCTGGGAACGCCCGATAGTTATCCGCAACATGTCACCAACGTAGACATACAGGAAACCCATATGTCCTGGGTATTTTTGACTGACGACCTGGTGTACAAGATGAAAAAACCGGTTCGCTACCGCTTTCTGGACTTCAGTACCCTTGCTGCCCGGCATCAGGATTGTCTACAGGAAATACGCCTCAATCGCCGCCTGGCTCCCAATGTCTATCTGGGGGTAGTACCGCTGACGCAGGATGAGCATCAGCAGTTAGTACTGGAAGGTAACGGCACGCCAGTGGAGTGGCTGGTGAAGATGCTAAGGCTGCCCGCGGAGCGCATGCTCGATCGTCTGATCCAGCGACAGGCAGTGAGCGAGTCGGATGTCCGTTCCCTTAGCGCCAGACTGGCCGATTTTTATCAGCGCGCCCCGGCAGAGCCGATGACCCCCGAAGAATACCGCCGGCAATTCCTGCGGGACATTCGAACCAACCATGAAGAATTGCTGGATCACGATTATAGTTTGTCTGCTGAACGATTGAAACGCATCACCGAGGCACAGCTCGCGTTGATCAATGGACAGCCCAAGCTGTTTGATCAGCGAATAGAAGAAAAGCACATTATCGAGGCCCATGGAGATTTACGGCCGGAACATATCTGTCTTACGGATGAGCCGGTGTTTATTGACTGTCTGGAGTTCAATCGCAAGCTGCGCATCCTCGACCCGGCGCACGAACTCGCTTATCTGGACATGGAGTGTGAGTTTGCCGGTGCGGCCTTCATCGGACCCCACCTATTCAAGACCTATCGGCAGAAGACCGGCGACCGGCCGGCAGATACTCTGCTCAACTTTTACAAGGCGTATCGCGCAATCTTGAGGGCCAAGCTTTCCATCTGGCACATCAAGGACCACGATGCCGATCAGCATTCCAAATGGATCAAACGGACAATGGCCTATCTGCGACTGGCGGAAAAATACAGCGCATTCCTTTAGCGCGTAGCGTATGCATGAGCTAACCGCCAGTGCCTGCCGGTAGTCGGTTGTATAAATCAACGGCAGATCCCCGGCCTATGCGGAATTGTCCCCTGTCGCCAGCAACTCGACGATCGAACCGTTCTCGTGAAGGCACCGAATCGCTTCAGCAAAAAGTGGTGCCACGTTCAGGATCACCAGTTTGGCTTTTGTGCTTTCCGAGTGCAGGCGAAAGGCCGGTACGGTGTTGGTCACCACCAGCTCATCCAGCGCGGGATCGGCCAGAGCCTCATCGGCAGTGGAAACAAACAGGCCATGCGTGGCGGCGGCAGATATATGTCGTGCACCCGCCTCACTACAGGCCTTGACCGTGCGGGCGATGGTCCCGCCACTGCTGATGAGGTCATCGAGAATAATCACGGCCTTGCCACTTACATGGCCGATCAGAGTCTCGCCGGAGACCACCCCCGCACTACGCTGTTTTTCCATGAAACCACTACCGACCGCCCTGCCTAGCCTAACCTGCAACGCCTGTCGAAATAATTCAGCCCGTTTGACACCGCCGATATCGGGTGAAATAACCATCAGCTCATTACTGTCCTGATGTGTCGAAAAATAGTCCACGAACAGTTTTTTGGCCTCAAGGTGTTCATTGTGAATACGAAATGCATTTTGATAGGCTGCCAGATTATGCACATCCAGGGTCATGACCCGGTCGACGCCCACCGCCTCGAGAAGGGTGGCAAGATAACGGCTGGTCACCGGATCGCGGGATTTGGTTTTCCGCTCCTTACGTGAGTAACAAAGGTAGGGGATAACCGCGGTGACACGCCCGGCCGAGGCATCCCGGATGGAACCGAGAAACCACAACAACCGTATCAACTTGTCATTGACGCCTTGCTGTTCGTCACTGTGCAAGGACTGAATGACGAAAACGTCCTTGCCGCGCACATTTTCCAGTATGCGCGACTTATGCTCACCGTCCACAAAGTCACGTTCCTCATGTTCGCCCAGACTGATACCCAACGCCACCGCCACACCCTGGGCAAAGTCCCGACTGGTATTTAGCGTAAAAAGACCTAAGTCCATTTTCTGAGTCCATGCATCCCGGTTGCTCAATCAATATCACGACGGCCTGTTATAGCCCAACAAGGAGTTACGAACCATGCGCACAAACAAGGTGTTGCTGAAACCAGTCACGGCTCAGCCGGGCAATCTCATCGAGTTTTCCCGGCTCCTCAAACAGATGCGTTGCGCCAGGGACTATCTCCAGCTGGGGAGCAACCTTCATCTGCAGGCTTGCCTCCCGGTTCATATCGATGACCGGGTGATCCAGTCCTCCTACAATCAACAAGGTGGGTGCTTTGACATTCGGCAGCGCCTCCCCTGCCAGATCCGGTCGTCCTCCCCGGGAGACCACGGCGGCCACTGGCCCGGGCCGTTGCGCCGCGGCAATCAGCGCGGCCGCCGCGCCGGTGCTGGCGCCAAATAGTCCGATGCGTAAGGTACGGGTATGCGATTGTTTACCCAGCCAGTCCACCACCCCCACCAGGCGTCGGCTCAATAGTTCGGTATCAAAACGCAATTCGCGGGTGTAAGTGTCGGCCTCATGTTCATCAGCGGTCAGCAGATCAAACAGCAAGGTCGCCAGTCCGCCCTCATTCAGGTATTGGGCCACCGCGCGGTTGCGCGGGCTGAAGCGGCTACTGCCACTACCATGAGCGAACACCACGATGCCACAGGCACCTTCAGGAATGGCAAGGTTTCCGTCCAGCACCACATCACCGGCCTGAACCTTTACCTCACCGCTATATCCCCTGTCACTCATTTCGCCTCCTGATGATTGCTGGCTTTTCCCATAAGCATTCTGATCACAGTTCCGATATAGCGAGACCATCCAGTTGTTCGGGAAGTGCCGGCGTCCGAAACCAGATAAAGGTACTCTGTGCATCTCCGCCATCCACAGTATCTATGCGCATACCTTGATGCCCTCTGTTCGTCGTCAGCCTGAACAGGCGTACGATGCCTTTCAGTCGATGTTCAAAAATCGCTGTCTGTGTTTCAGGTTTGGCGCTGATGATGCATGTGCCCGGCATCGGACCGATAGCGATTTCGTTGAAGTGCAGGTCATCGGCAATGACTCGCCAGTGCGCCGCGAGTGCTTCAGGTGTTTTTTGCAGTTCGGTAGTAGCCATCATCGCCAACGTCACCAGCCAGCCGCGATGTGCCAGACTGAATTCGTCACAAAATGATGTCCATTCTCTTACGGCTATCTCGAGCTGTTCCATGACACCTTCTCTTTATGAATTTGGCGACATCCTTACTCAGCATTCAGCACGAAAAAGACAACATTAATCCGGAGTCGGCTCAAGGGTAGACCGGGCTTTTTTACCGGCCCCCAACTCCCCAGGCCCTGGCCAATGTCTGTTTAACCTCATCATCCGAAACCTGGCCAAAATCCTCATACCATCGGCCAATGGCGATAAACGGTTCAGGCGTCGCCAGGCAGATCACCTCATCCGCTTCCATCTGTAATATTTCAAGCGTATCCATCGGCGCCACCGGCACAGCGACAATGATCTCCGTCGGATTCTGCTGCCGCAGTGCGGCGATAGCCGCGCGCATGGTCGCCCCTGTGGCAACACCATCATCAACCAGAATTATGCTTTTACCTTTGATATCAGGCCGTGGCCCATCACCCCGGTACGCCGTTTCCCGACGTTCCAGTTCGGACTGTTCCTCGGCGGTAATCCTCTCGACCATCTCCTTCGAAACATTTAACTGCGAGACGATATTCTCATTGAGCACGCGTATACCACCGCTGGCAATGGCGCCCATCGCCAGTTCCCGCTGTCCGGGTGAGCCGAGCTTTCGCACTAACATAAGATCCAGCTGGGAATGGAGTCTCCTGGCTATCTCGTAAGCTACCGGCACACCGCCGCGGGGCAGGGCCAGCACCACTACCGATGGTTTGTCCCGATAGGATAGCAGCGCTTTCGCCAGTGCCTGTCCAGCCATGATTCGGTCTTTTATCGGTAGCTCCATCATCTCGGTTTCTCTTCGCGATAAGCCGGTCCTTGTTCGCTATGAAATAAGTAACGCGGATTTTCCTGCTTTTAAGAACTGGCATTTTGCGGCGAAAAAACCAATAGATGTATTCTTAGCGTTGGCATGGATCAGCGAAATCATGCTGTTTACTGTCAGAAGTCTCATCAGGGTTGTGGCGCGTACCAATAAAGGCGGGCCAGTGTGCCGATCGCCAGTATCAGGATGGCGATGACTAACAGTAGCGTGTTCCATGTCTTGCGTGTCATGTGCGGCCTACTGGCGCCCGAATTCGGGTGGTCTCTCCTCCGGTATTTCCTGAGGCGGCACATGCCAGGGCACTTCCTCGGGTGGCCGGGAGGGTGTCTCGTCCGGTCTTTCCGGCGGAATACCGAGTGGTTCGGGTTCTGCCGGCACCTCTTCCGGCGGTTCATCGGGCACTTCCTGCGGTGATTGTGGTGGCGAATTTCCGGCTGTGTGCATAGTCTTTACCCTGTGAGGATGTCGGTAGCTTTGCGGTTTTTATCCCGATACCAGGCAGTACAAAAATGTTTTTTTGCGATGCCGGATCAATGCAAGCATGGTCTATGTTATGCCCGTCAGGCCTGTTGTCATTGCGATATTTCAATGTCATGTTCGTGCTGGGATATTTACCCTCGTTCTTGCCATGAAAAAGCCACCTTGAAAAAATCACCTTGAAAGAGAATCACATGCACCCGAACCGGTTAGAACGTCCCTGGAACAAACCGGTTGATGAAATACTGGCGCAGGCACAGGTGGATGCGGAACGCGGCCTGGACCGTGATGCGGTCGCAACCCGTCGCCGCCATTATGGCGCCAACCGCCTGCGTAAAGCAGTCAGTCGCCCTGCCTGGCACATCCTGCTGGATCAGCTGGAGAGTGTGGTGGTGATTCTGCTGCTCAGCGCGGCGCTGGCGGCGGCCGTCTTTGGACGCCTGATTGAGGCGCTGGCCATCGGCGCGGCGGTGGTGGTCAATACCTTGATCGGATTTGCCATGGAGTGGCGCGCCACCCGTGCGATGGAGGCACTGCAACGGCTGGGCAAGGTCACGGTACGGGTCCGGCGCGACGGCACCAGTAAGGAGATTGCGTCCGATGCGCTGGTGCCCGGCGATATCGTGTTGCTGGAGGCCGGTGACATGGTCGCCGCCGATCTCCGCCTGCTTGAGGCCAACGGTCTGCAATGCGATGAGGCCGCACTGACCGGTGAATCCGTCGCCACCGACAAAACCATGCAGACATTGTCCGGCGAGGACATCCCTCTCGGCGACCGCCGCAATATGGCCTACAAGGGCACGGCCGTGACCCAGGGTTCCGGCAGCGGTGTGGTGGTGGCGACGGGCATGGAGACCGAGCTGGGTCACATCTCCGACCTGGTGCAACAGGCCAGGCAGTCGGTCACCCCGCTGGAAAAGCGACTGGATGTGCTCGGCCGCCGCCTGGTCTGGCTCACCCTGGCCATCGCGGGGGTGGTGACCGGGGCCGGCTTGCTCGCCGGCAAGGAGTTGTTGGTGATGCTGGAAACCGGTATCGCCCTGGCCATCGCCGCGGTCCCCGAAGGACTGCCGGTGGTCGCCACCCTCGCGCTGGCCCAGGGCATGCGGCGGATGGCGCGACGCAATGCGGTGGTCAAGCGGCTGTCGGCGGTGGAGACACTGGGGGCGGCCAACCTGATCTTTACCGACAAGACCGGCACCCTGACGGAAAACCACATGACCCTCGCCCGCCTCGCGCTGGCGCGAGGCACGCTGCAACGCGCCAGCGATGATGACGGCGGTTTCAAACTGGGCGCTGACCGACTCGATCCCCGACAGACGCCGGAGCTACTGGCAGCACTGGAAGTAGGCACCCTATGCAACAACGCCAGTCTGGAAAAAGACGGCGCGGCGGGCGATCCCACCGAGGTCGCCTTTCTTGAGGCGGCGGCCCGGCACGACATGACCCGCCCTGCCTTGCTGGATACCTATCCCGAGGTGCGAGAGGTGAGTTTCGATCCGGCCACCAAGATGATGGCCACGTTTCACGAACACCAGGGCCGTTACCGGGTCGCGGTCAAGGGTGCGCCGGAGGCCGTTATCGATGTCTGTACCCGGCTGCTGACGGCCGACGGCGAACAGCCGCTCGATGAAGAAACACGCCAGGACTGGCATCAACGCAGTGATGAGCTGGCCTCCAAAGGACTACGCATGCTGGTGCTGGCGCAAAAGTATGTCGATGAGCAACAGGCTAAGCCCTATGAACATCTCACCCTGCTGGGTCTGGCCGGGCTGTATGATCCGCCACGGGCGGGCATCAAACAGACCATTGCGAGCTGTCAGGCAGCGGGTATACGGATAGTAATGGGCACCGGCGATCACGCCGCCACCGCGCAGGCCATCGCCGAGGAGATTGGCCTCACCGATGGGACGACACAACCGATCGAGGCCACGCAGATCAAGGCGCCGGACGCGCTCAGTGACGATGAACGCCATGCGCTGCTGGGGCACGCGGTATTCGCCCGCATCAACCCCGAACAGAAGCTCAACCTCATCAGCCTGTATCAGCAGGCGGGCTGGGTGGTGGGCATGACCGGCGATGGCGTCAACGATGCCCCGGCGTTAAAGAAGGCGGACATCGGTATCGCCATGGGCAAACGCGGCACCGAGGTGGCGCGCGAGGCGGCCGACATGGTGCTGAAGGATGACGCCTTCGCCACCATCCTGGTGGCCATTGAACACGGCCGCACCATCTTTCAGAATATTCGCCGCTTCATCATCTATCTGCTGTCGGGCAATCTGGGCGAGATCATGGCCATCTCGGCCGCAGCCCTGGTCGCCGCGCCCCTGCCCATGCTGCCGTTACAGATTCTCTATATCAATTTCGTCTCCGATGTCATGCCGGCCCTGGCCCTGGGACTGAGCCGCAGCGAAGCGGGCGTAATGCAGCGCCCACCGCGCGACGCCAGCGAGGCGCTCCTGCTGCGTAAGCGCTCAACAAACCCCATCTAAAAATCCATCCACCACACTGCTACCGTGCT
>JAVVEP010000035.1:30495-30909 GCA_032250735.1 Gammaproteobacteria bacterium | reverse complement strand
CGACCTTTACTGTGGACCATGACCAGGTCATCGGCTCCTGTTCAAGCGCCGGCTGTCACAGCAGCCTGCCCAATGGCCACATCAACAGCACCACGGTGTGCGAGGCCTGCCATCGCACCACCGCCTGGACCCCGACCTTTACTGTGGACCATGACCAGGTCATCGGCTCCTGTTCAAGCGCCGGCTGTCACAGCAGCCTGCCCAATGGCCACATCAACAGCACCACGGTGTGCGAGGCCTGCCATCGCACCACCGCCTGGACCCCGACCTTTACTGTGGACCATGACCAGGTCATCGGCTCCTGTTCAAGCGCCGGCTGCCACAGCAGCCTGCCCAATGGCCACATCAACAGCACCATGGTGTGCGAGGCCTGCCATCGCACCACCGGCTGGATCCCGGCCTTTACCGTGGACC
>JAVVEP010000035.1:0-30395 GCA_032250735.1 Gammaproteobacteria bacterium | reverse complement strand
ACGACCAGGTCCTCGGCACCTGCGCCAGCGCCGGCTGTCACAGCAGCCTGCCCAATGGCCACATCAACACCACCAATGTGTGCGAGGCCTGCCATCGCACCACCGCCTGGGTGCCGGCCTTTACCGTGGACCACGACCAGGTCCTCGGCACCTGCGCCAGCGCCGGCTGTCACAGCAGCCTGCCCAACGGCCACATCAACACCACCACGGTGTGCGAGGCCTGCCATCGCACCACCGGCTGGGTGCCGGCCTTTACTGTGGATCACGATCAGGTCAACGGCTCGTGCAGTAGTTGCCACAATTTGCCCACTGGCCACTGTGCAACACCCGATGAGTGTGATGTTTGTCATACGGTGAATGCCTGGATTGACAATCCTGCCTCCTGCGGAGAACCACCAGTGGCCGCTGCTGGTGGACCCTATAGTGCGGGAGTCAACCAAACTATTACCTTTGATGGTTCGGGATCGTTCGATCCTGATGGCGACCCGCTGACCTATAATTGGGACTTTGGTGATGGCGGCACGGCTACTGGCGTCAGCCCTAGCTATACCTATTCTGCTGCCGCCACCTATACAGTGACGCTGACGGTTGATGATGGCTCAAACTCCGATAGTGCCTCTACGACGGCCACCATCGCTGGCATGGGTGGCGGAGGAGGAGGCGGTGGAGGTATGTAATATATTTTTGTTACGGCTTGTACTTGGAATCTGGAATCGTGGTTAAGTCGCGGATTCAAGTGGAATGTTTGGTCTTTCATGGTCGGCTATAAACCGCTCTGTTGTGATCAATAAAATGCGTAAGAGCCCGCATCGTTTGTAAATTTTATCATTTAGGGTCCGCGCCAGATCTCAGGCGCAGGCCCATTTTTTATTCGTTGGCCATTTATTTTCTTGCCAGGATTTCGCTGTTACTCACTGTATTTATTGTGTAAATTGGCTCCTTTCATTATCTCCTGTCCCAAATTCCCCATATCAGAACTAGATATTATTTAATCATTCGGCGTATATATGGTTGACCTGCAGGCCAGGTCTTGAAATGTATTCTGCTTCATAAAATGTGGCTTTTACGGTAGGCGCGCTTTATTAGAAGCTGCGGCTAGAAGCCTCGGAAACGGGATGGAAGGCCATTCGCTAACGGGTTTTGAATACCTCCTCGTCGATGAGGGTGTCGCGGTAGTGTGATCCTGGTCCTATCAACGGGGATTGTGCAGCGAATATCATTCGAGAAGGGAATAACCAACCGGGGTGGCCGGTACTCGTGGCGGTGGCCAATGAGCAATGGATCTGTGAGCGTACGTGAGCGTATATGAAGGCAGGAGGTAAAAACAGGGTGCGGGCACAGCAATCTGTCGCGCGCGGAATCGTGCGCGGGTTGGTTTCATTGTGCCTGTTCTTGGTGTGTGTTTTTTCTTTATCAGCAACGAGTCCCGCTGTCGCTGAGACCGTAGCTACTCCTGCTGCTGCTGTTGCGGCGTTTGATCACCTGATTACCGGGTTTCCGCTTACGGGTGAGCATGATCAACTGGATTGTGAGGCCTGTCATATTGGTGGTGTCTTTGAAGTGCTGCTGACACAGTGTGAGTCCTGCCATGACGGTTCCCTGGCTATTGGCCCATCGGCGACGCATATTCCCACCACCGTTTCCTGCGATGTGTGCCATACCACGACGGGTTTTTCGTCATTGACCATCATGGATCACAGCATTATTGGTGATGCACTGTGCGAGTCCTGCCATAACGGGGTGAGCGCGACGGGAAAGTCACCGACGCATCTATCGACCACCCGGTCGTGTGATACCTGTCATGTCACTTCTAGCTGGTTTTTGTCGTCTTTCGATCATTCACTGGTGGGCGATCAGGCCTGTGAGAGCTGCCATGATGGCGCCACAGCAACGGGTACTTCATCGACACACATTCCCACCACCCTGGCGTGTGATGCCTGCCATGTCACCACTAGCTGGCAGGTGCCGGCCTTCGATCATTCGCTGGTAGTCGGGCAGACCTGCGTGGGCTGCCATCAAGGCAGCTATGCGACGGGCAAAAATCCCACCCATATCAACACCACGGATGATTGTGAAAATTGCCATGTCAGCAGTGCCTGGGTGCCGGTGACGACGGTGGACCACTCCCAGGTTTTCGGCGCCTGCGCATCCTGTCATGACGGAGTGGTCAGCATTGGCAAAGGGGTTAATCATTTGCCAACTGCGCTGTCCTGCAACGTCTGCCACGTTGTCGATCACTGGCAGGTGGCGGTTTTTGATCACGGTACGACCAGTGAGGCCTGCGCCACCTGCCATGACGGCAGTATTGCGACGGGCAAGAGCCCCACCCATATCAGCACCACGACGTATTGTGAACGTTGCCATGTCAGCCTTGCATGGATACCGGTGACAACGGTCGACCATTCCCAGGTCTTCGGCGCCTGCCAAATCTGCCATGACGGCGTGGTCAGCATTGGTAAAGGGGTTAATCATTTGCCGACTGCGCTGTCCTGTAATGTCTGTCATGTCGTCGATCACTGGCTGGTGGCATTTTTTGATCACAGCACCACCAGTGAGGCTTGCGCTACCTGTCACGATGGGGTGATCAGCACCGGCCAGGGGGCAGGGCATTGTACGACCGCCGGGGAGCCCTGTGATGCCTGTCATACGACCACTGGCTGGCTTGACACCATAGGGATTTGTTAATCAAGTGGAGGCTTGTGCGGTGGTGGTGAGCGGGACGTCAATACCGGTGCCCGGTGGTGATTTGACCCGGGGTGACGGGTTATTATTACTGCGACGCATGGAAAGGCTAGCCTTTCCATGTGTCTCGTTAGTATGTGCAAATAGTCATGAACTGACGAGCGTGATTTGTATTGGATGCGACCCATTTAGCACGTAGTATTCGATCATAGTATTCGGGTATTGAAATTCGCCGGGCTAATTGTATTTTCGACAGGTAGTGTATTGCGTTGATGAAGATTTTTGCGGCAATGATGGTGGTTTTTCTGGCAGCCTACGCCATGGGGGTGGTGAGCCTTGATTCCGAGCGAAGCCTCATCGACGATGCGGTATTGATACGCGAGGCTGAACGGAAAATTCTGCACCTGGATTTTTCCGCGCCGGTACGCCTGGTGGGCAGCTACCCGGAATCAACCGGCGATATTGTGCAGATAAAACTGGCTGTGATCGCCTTCGGAAAATTTGACAATAATTTATCCCTGTTGGAGAAATTTGTCGGTATAGAGGAAGGTAAGGAGATCCATATGACCCATATGCGCTATGAAGGTAATGTGCCTGGAGGCCCCTTCCTGGTGATGAAATTTGATCGTAATGTGCACTGGAAGGTTGGCGAGGGAGAGGGTTTGTTGGGGATGAATATTGAGATTAGTGAGTCGTAAATGCGGTATTGCATGCAGTATTTTCCCACCGGTATGCGCGCATTAAATAATGGATGCAGTTATATGATGGATGTTGATTTTTTCTGCAGATGAAAACCAAACTTTCCAGAACCTGTGCCTGTTGTCGGAACCGTGTCGTGAACCTCGGTCACCCTCTTTTCGGCCGTGTGTTGAAAAGTGTGCTGTTTGCATGCCTGTTGTCGATAGCGTCAGCCGGCATGGCTTCACAGGTTGTGCTGGATGAAATAAGGGTTAAAGACGAGAGCGGCGTAACGACCATCGACATCCTGTTTGGCGTGCCACTGAAATACCAGAAACACTTTCCGCAAAATGCGGGTGAAATTGTCCAGATCCAGTTAAGCCTCGATACGGAAGAAGAAGACCGCGAACTCCATAAAGAGGTCCGTGAGGGTGGTGAGCTGCTCTCAGTGGAGGGTAAAAAATCCGTTCTGGTCTACGTTACCTATGAAGAGGGTGTGCCAGGAGGGCCCTACTTAACGTTACGTTTTTCGCGTTCGGTGAAATTTGAGGTGCAGTCCGGGCCGGATAGTAAAAGCCTTTCAGTGAAGGTTCTTGATAGTGCGGTAGAACAGGCGGATCCCGCGGCGGCTGGAGAGACTTCAAAGGAAAGCGGTGTCGACCTGATGATGGCCAAGGCCCGACAGGCGATCACCTTTGGCAATAATAAGGGCGCTATTGAGTTGTTACGAAAAATTATCCAGGCACCTGACAATGCGCATGTGCAACAGGCCAATGAGCTGCTCGGTTTGGCGCTGGAGCGCGACGATCAAATTCCTCGCGCCAAGTACGAATACACAAAATATCTTAAACGTTACCCGGAAGGCGAAGGTGCCGAACGCGTCAAACAGCGTCTGGCGGCATTGCGGGAGGTGCGGGTAACCGCGAAACGTAAATTGCGTAGTCCGCGCGAGGTGGCCAAACGGGATTCATGGATGACCTTTGGCAGGTTCACGCAGTCCTTTAGTGAATATTATCTGGATCGTGAGCTGGAGGGTGAGGCGGAGGATGAGGAGCAGGAGCTGCAGCAACGCCTGCTGAGCTCGAATTTTTCCGTCAAAAGTCGATATCGCGGAGAGAACAGGACTGTACAGGGCGTTTTTAATGCCAGTCACAGCCACGATTTTCTGGCCAAGGATCGCCGCGAGGAGGCGCTGTTGAATAATCCTCTGGCGGATGTGTCCCGCTATGAAACGGATGAGTCCGATATCAGGCGTATGTATGTCGATGTTGACGATACGGCTTATGGTTATGTCGCGAGCGTGGGCCGACAGTCGAGTCGCAATGGCGGCGTGTTCGGCACCTTTGATGGCGTGGTTGCCGGGTATCGTGTGGCGCCGCGCTGGCTGGTGAGCGCGATGGCGGGCAAGCCCATCATCCGGACCTTCGGTGATTACGATATTTATGAGAAGTCGTTTTTTGGCGTAAAGGCGGATGTGGAGAGCAAGGACAAACAGCTCGGCAGCAACCTGTTTTTTGTTCGCCAGAATGTCGATGGCATACTGGATCGGCAGGCAGTGGGAGGCGATATTCGCTATGCCCGAAAAGGTCTGAGCCTGTTTGGGTTGGTGGATTATGACATGGCATATAACGCGCTCAGCCTGTTCAATCTGCGCGTTGGCTGGAATTATACCGAATCCAACAAACTCAATCTTTCCTACAATCGCCGTAATCTGGTTCAAACCAGTCAGGCATTGAGCGGCATGACGGGCATTTTCACGATCGATGATTTGCTGGATTATTTGTCCGAATCTGAAATCCGGCGCATCGCTGAAGAACGTACCCAGGTGAGCCAGACGCTCACGGTGGGTAACAGCTATCAGCTCACCAAGGATCAGCAGCTTAATGTTGATGTCACATTGTTAAAGATATCGGGTGCGCCTGAAGGGGTGAATCCGCTGAAGGTGCAGGAGCAGATTGATAATCCCTTGCTCACGATAGATACCACGGTATTTGCAGTGAGCGGCACGGACCTGCAGTACATTTATTCCCTGCAATGGATTTCCAGCAATACCTTTGTTGCGCGCGATCTGTATGTGGCGGGGATTCGGCGTTCCGATTTTGAAAGCTATACCGACACCTCGGCGTTTGTGAATGCGCGCGTCCCCTTGTTCACCAACTGGCATTCCGGATTCCGCTTGAATGTCTCCAACCGGGATTCCGACAGCTTTGGTAAGCGCACCATCGTGTCACCGGTGTTCAAGCTTAATTACCGCTTGAACAAGTCCTGGTCGTTTGATACCGAGGTGGGCATGGATCTTGTGGACAATGCCAGCCAGCCTGACGAACAACGCCGCCATCTGCGACTGGCGTATAACTACACGTTCTAGTTTCCTTTCAATACTCAGCACTCAGCACTCAGCACTCAACACCTAGCACTTAAGACTGGGAGGGCTTCATTTCCCGCTTGCCGGAAGGCACCGGTGCGGGTAATTTTTCCACGCCCACGTTCAACAATATCTCTGCCACCTTATCCTGTTTGTGTTCCCGTGCGACGTAGAGTGCGGAGCGCCGGTCGCTGGAGGTGATGCGTGCATCGGCCCCGTAGCGGAGCAGGGTGGAAACCGCCAGGGGATTTCCGGAACGCGCCGCCAGCATGAGGGGTGTCCAGCCATTGTGGTTCTGGGCGTTCGGGCTCGCGTTTTTTTCCAGTAGCAGTGAGAGCATTTGCAGATTTCCGCGTGAGGCGGCGTACATCAGCGGTGTCCAGCGGGCATCGTTGGGGGTGTCGGGCCGGGCGCCCTTTGCCAACAGGACGCGAGCGACCGGAAGATGGTTGTTACGCACCGCCAGTATCAAGGCGGTGTCACCATCGGTGCCGTGTAATTCAGGGTCGGCGCGATGGCGCAGCAGTTCGTTAACACTGTCGTAGTCGCCATTTTCCGCCGCAATGAGCAAAGCGGTACGGTTGCGCTGGTCGGTTTTGTTGGGGTTAACCCCGGCCGATAACAGTGCGTTCAGGCTGTCATGCTGCTGATAGCGGGCAGCGTAGGTGAGGGGGGTGTCGCCGTGCTGATTGGTTTGCTCGGCCGGCGCCTTGCCCCTGATCAATGCCTGAATCGTCTGCGGCCTGGATTTTTCCACGGCCAGCATTAGTGCCGATGTCCCCGCTTTGTCGAGCAGGTCGGTGTCCGCACCGTGGTTGATCAGCGTGTTAACCGCATCGACGCTGTTGTAGGCGGTGGCGATGTGTAAGGCGGTGCGCCCATCGCTCTGTTGCTGGTTGATCTCGGCACCGTGCTTGAGCAGCAGGTCGATAATGGCGCTGTGATTCCTGGCGGCGGCGGCCATTAATGCGGTGCGTTTGAACGGTGTGCTCATGTTGGGGTCGGCGCCACCCGCGAGCAGCGCCTTGACCGTATCCGGCTGTTTGTGCAGCGCCGCCACATAGAGGGGGAAAGAGCCGGATTTATCTTTCTGACTCGGTTTGGCGCCGTGGGCCAGCAATACCTCCGCGCTTTCGGCCTGGCCATGCTGGGCGGCAATCATCAGCGGGCTGCGACCATATTTGTCCGTGTAGTCCACCCTGGCGCCCAGTTTGAAGAGATCGCGCAGGCCATTGGCGTAGCCTTCCTGTACCGCCCAGGTCATGATCTCGTGGATGTCCAGAGGTTGTTTGCGGGCGCTGCCGGTCAGTGTCTCGATGTCGATATTGGTCAGCTTGCCGTTGACGATGCCGCGCAGCTTGAGCCCGGCCAGATCGACGCCATTGGCATCGGCGCGGTGAAACCACTGTTCCGCCTCCACGGGATCTTTTTTGACGCCCAGGCCCTTTTGATACATGACGCCGAGATTGTACTGCGCGCGGGCATGGCCATTCTCGGCGGCCTTTCGGAACCACTCCGCCGCCAGTTTCAGATCGGGTTTCACGCCCAGTCCACGGCGATACATGGAGCCCAGGCGATACTGGGCGCGCTTGTCGTTTTGCTCCGCGAGGCGGCGCCACTCCTGCAGGGCCTCGCCAAAGTCGCGCAATCGCGCCGCCTCCATGGCCTCCTCGTAGCGCAGGTCCTCTTCGGTGGGTTCCTTTTCCGTCGCCGACGCGGCATCGGCCTGCAGGGGTAGCAGGGGCAGCAGGGCGAGGAGAATCCAATAGGGTCGCTGATGTTTCACGAGGCACTCTGGTGGCAGTGGTAGTTAGTCTCCATTTTCATGATGTGCGTCCAGGATGCAAGCTGCTTTGCTGGATTATGTCGGGAATGTCGCCTTAATTTACGAGGGGCATCGAAGGGCTCCCATCACCCAGGACCGTCCACAGTAGACCGACGGTTTTTTTCGCAGGCTCTGAGTCATATATTCTACGGCCAAAAATTGTGTCAGACTTCACGGCTTTGATCTTTTGGCCGGGACCGGCGATGCCGCGCACCTGTGCAACACATGAGCACGGGCGGTCCGGGTGGCGGCCACCTTAGTTGGAAATACCGGGGATGTCCCGCGAGGATGAATTATGAACTTGCATGAATACCAGGCCAAAGGCCTGTTCTCGGATTATGGCATTCCGGTGCCTACAGGGCAGGTCATCGCCTCGATCAGTGAGGTGAACGGGTTCACGGACGGGGCCTGGGTGGTGAAGGCCCAGGTACATGCCGGGGGTCGCGGCAAGGGTGGCGGGGTCAAGCGGGTCAATAACCTGGCGGAGCTGGAGGCGGCGGCCCGTGAGCTGCTTGGTGGGCAACTGGTGACCCATCAGACGGGGCCGAAGGGTCTGCCGATCGACAAATTACTGGTGGAGTCTCCCTGTGACATCGCCCGGGAGCTCTACCTGGGCGCCCTGATCGACCGCTCCCGCAATCAGCTGGTGTTCATGGCCTCCAGTATGGGCGGAATGGATATCGAGGCGGTCGCGGCCAGCGAGCCGGACAAGATCCTGCAGGTGGCCGTGGATCCCGTCAGCGGATTACAACCGTATCAGTGTCGGCAGATCGGTTTTGGCCTGGGGCTGGAAGGGACCCAGATCAAGGAGCTGACCCACATCATGTTAGGCCTTTATCGCCTGTTTATCGAAAAGGATCTGAGCCTGGTCGAGATCAATCCGCTGGTGATCACCGGCGAGGGTCGGTTGCTGGCGCTGGATGCCAAAATCAATCTGGACGACAACGCGCTGTTCCGGCACAAGGATCTGGAAGAGCTGCGAGATCCTATGCAGGAGGATCCCACCGAGCACAAGGCGCAGCAGTTCGATCTCAATTACGTCACGCTGGATGGCAATATCGGTTGCATGGTCAATGGCGCCGGACTGGCCATGGCGACCATGGACATCATCAAGCTGTACGGGGGTGAGCCCGCCAATTTTCTCGATGTGGGCGGGGGCACCACGGCGGAGCGTGTCGCCGAGGCGCTGAAGCTGATCGTTGCCGACGATAAGGTCGAGGCCATCCTGGTGAATATTTTTGGCGGCATTGTGCGCTGCGACCTGATTGCCGACGGCATTTTGCAGGCGATCCGCGAGATCGGCCTGCATATCCCGGTGGTGGTTCGCCTGGAGGGCACCAATGCGGAGGCCGGGCGCGAACTGCTCAACAGCGCGGGACTCGCCGGCAGTGGCCTGTCGATCATCGCCGCCACTGATCTGCAGGACGCCGCGGTAAAGGTCGTGCAGGCCGCCGCCAGCCAGTCAAAAGGAAATCAATAATGTCGGTACTGATCAACAAAAACACGCGGGTGATCTGCCAGGGCTTCACCGGCAAGCACGGCAGCTTTCATTCCGAACAGGCCATCGCCTATGGTACCCAGCTGGTGGGTGGCGTCACCCCGGGCAAGGGTGGACAGACCCATCTGGATCGTCCCGTATTCAACACCGTGCGCGAGGCGGTGAACGAGGCGCAGGCCGATGCCAGTATGATTTTTGTGCCGGCGGCGTTTGCGGCGGACTCGATTCTGGAGGCCGCCGAGGCCGGTATCAAGGTGATCGTGTGCATCACCGAGGGCATTCCGGTGCTGGACATGGTGATGGTGAAGGCCGCGCTCAAGGGCAGTGATGTGCACCTGATCGGCCCCAATTGTCCGGGCATCATCACGCCGGGTGAATGCAAGATCGGCATCATGCCCGGCATGATCCACCAGCCCGGCTCGATCGGTATCGTGTCGCGCTCGGGCACCCTGACCTACGAGGCGGTCTATCAGACCACCCTCAATGGTCTGGGCCAGAGCACCTGTATCGGTATCGGCGGCGACCCCATACAGGGCACCAATTTCATCGATTGCCTGGAGATGTTTGAACAGGACCGGCAGACCAAGGGCATCATCATGGTGGGGGAGATCGGTGGTTCCGCCGAAGAAGAGGCCGCGGACTATATCAGCCGGTACGTCAAAAAACCCGTGGTGGGCTACATCGCCGGAGTCACCGCGCCGCCCGGAAAACGCATGGGCCATGCCGGCGCGATCATCAGCGGCGGCAAGGGCACGGCCCGGGACAAGTTCGCCGCACTGGACGCCGCCGGTGTATCCGTGGCGCGCTCGCCGGCCGAACTGGGCTCGCGCATGCTGGAGTTCTTTAGCGGTTAGCCTGTAGTGTTGTCTATTATTTCATTCTCTACTTCGGGTCGACTATCGTAATGTCTCGGTCATTGTGTCTGGTGATTGCCCAACTGGATTTTCTGGTGGGCGATGTTGCGGGTAACGCCCGCAAGATCATCGAGGCTGCCGGTCGCGCCCGGGATGAGCATCGGGCCAATGCGATCCTGTTTCCCGAACTGGCGCTCACCGGCTATCCCCCCGAGGACCTGTTGTTGCGGCCGGGGCTGCAGCGGGCAGTGGAACAGGCGCTGGACGCAATCCAGTCGCAGGTCAGCGGTATCGATATCGTGCTGGGGTTTCCCGAGCGGACCGAGGCCGGCCTGTTTAATGCCGCGGCCCTGTTACGTGATGGGGCGCGGGTTGCGACCTACCACAAATGCCAGTTGCCGAATTACGGGGTGTTTGATGAGAAGCGCTATTTTCTGGAGGGCGACCGCCCCTGTGTGGTCGAGATCGCCGGCGTCAGCGTCGGCCTGACGATCTGCGAAGACATCTGGTATAGCCTGCCGGTAATGAATGCCAGGCAGGCAGGGGCGCAGTTGATTCTCAACCTCAACGCCTCACCCTATCACCGTCAGAAACACCTCGAACGCGCCGCCGAGCTGCAAAAGCGGGTGCGGGAAACGGGGCTGCCCGTGGTGTATGCCAACCTGGTGGGCGGGCAGGATGAGCTGGTGTTCGATGGCGGCTCTCTGGTGATGGCCGCCACGGGGGCCATCACCCAGCAGGCCCCGGCCTTTGAAGAGGGGCTGTATCCGGTTATGTTTTCGGTGGATGCGGCGGGGGTGGTGACGCCACAGACCGGTGCGCTGGCGCCGGCCTACGATGAGGTGGAGAGCGTCTATCGGGCCCTGGTGCTGGGGGTCAGGGACTACGTGCAAAAGAACCGTTTTCCGGGCGCGATCATCGGCCTGTCCGGCGGCATCGATTCGGCCCTGACCCTGGCGATTACCGTCGATGCCCTCGGCGCGGAGAATGTCGAGGCGCTACTGATGCCGTCCCGTTACACCCTGGACATGAGTGTGGCCGATGCGCAAGAACAGGCCGAGGTGCTGGGTGTGCGCTATCGCATCATCCCCATCGAGACGGCGTTCAGCGCCTTTCTCGACGCCCTGCAGGAGGCCTTTGCCGGCAACGAGCCGGATGCCACGGAGGAAAATATCCAGGCCCGCTGCCGGGGTATCCTGCTGATGGCGCTGTCGAACAAGAAGCACAAAGTAGTGATTACCACCGGCAACAAGAGTGAGATGTCGGTGGGTTATGCCACTCTGTATGGCGATATGGCGGGCGGTTTTTCGGCGCTGAAGGATGTGCCCAAAACCCTGGTGTATGCCCTGTCCCACTACCGCAATCGTGTCTCGCCGGTGATTCCGCAGCGGGTGATTGAGCGTCCGCCCTCGGCGGAGCTGGCGGAGGGGCAGCAGGACACCGACAGTCTGCCACCCTACGAGGTGCTGGATGTGATCCTGGAGATGTACATTGAACAGGATCGCTGTGCTGACGATATTATCGCCGCAGGGTATGATGCCGAGACGGTGCGGCGGGTGATCCGGATGGTGAACCGCAACGAATACAAGCGTCGGCAGGCGGCACCGGGGGTACGCATCTCGCAGCGCGCCTTTGGCCGTGATCGGCGTTACCCGATCACCTCGGGGTACGACCGGGATTAACAACGGGAATAACAACAGAATTAAGAACAGGATTATAATGCGGCTGAAGCGACGACGGGCCCGGGCATCTGAATCATTGGCAAGAACAGGAGCAGAGTGACGATGAAAAAAATCGAGGCAGTAATCAAACCCTTCAAACTGGATGATGTGCGTGAAGCCCTGTCGGAGATTGATGTCACCGGCATGACGGTGACTGAGGTCAAAGGCTTCGGCCGACAGAAAGGCCACACCGAACTCTATCGTGGCGCGGAATATGTGGTCGATTTCCTGCCCAAGGTAAAGATTGAACTGGTGGTGGCGGAAGATCGTGTGGAGGCCTGTATCGAGGCCATTACCAATGCGGCCCGTACCGGCAAGATCGGTGACGGCAAGATTTTTGTCACCAGCGTCGAAAAGACCATTCGCATTCGCACCGGCGAGCAGGGTAGGGATGCGCTTTGATTCCGGGAGGGAGTTATAAGACGGTTCAGCAATGAGCCGGTTTTGAGAGTGGTCGGTTTTACCCTATGGTTTCAGCATGAAAGACGCGCGTTGCTATTATGCGTATGCGCGCTTATCTGCCGGTGGCAGGGAGGCGTTAGACCGGCCTAGGAGTCATTGTCCGTTTCTGGTGCGGCGGTGGTGGTGGATTTTACCACCGGATTGAGATCCAGAACCCGCTGCGCATCCTGCGCAAGATCATCCATACCTAACTGTTTATAGGCATCGACCAGCAGCTGCAGGGCAAGCCGGGAGGCCGGGGTGCGTGGAAAATTGCTCACCACATGTTTGGCGCGATTGACCGCCGCCACATAGGCGCCACGTTGCTGGTAATAATTCGCCACATGGATTTCGTGCATGGACAGGCTGTTACGCAAATGGCCCATGCGTTGGATGGCATCCGGGGTGTAGCGACTGTCGGGAAACTGTTTCACCAGGGCGGCAAAATAATCGTAGGATTTCTGCGTCGAGCTGGGATCCCTCAGGCTTGGGTCCTGGGAGATGAAATTCGACAAGGGATTGTCTTTTTTGCTGGCGCTGGCCAGGCCGCGCAGATAATAGGCGTAATCGACATTGGCATGACGCGGGTGCAGCTTGATGAAACGGTCCGCTGAGGCAATCGCCGTGTCGGGCTCGTCAAACTTGAAATAGGCGTAGGCGGTGTCCAGCTGGGCCTGTTCGGCATAGTTGCCAAAAGGGTATTTGGCCTCCAGCTTTTCATAAAATTCGATGGCCACTTCGTAGTCGCCGGCGTTCAGCGCCGCCTTTGCCTCGCTGAAGAGTTTTTCGGCACTCCATTTGCTGGTGTCGTCTTCGTCGTCCGGGGTGGTGGCGCAGGCCGCCAGGGCGAGGCTGAGCAGGAAGATCAGCAGGGTGGCAAATTTCTGAAAAGGCACTGGCTTGTAGAAGCGGGGCATGGATAGCAACTCGTGAGGGATGGATGTGCGGTGCGTTATCAATAATATGAAACACGCCAGCCCGCAAACGCGCTATTATAGCGGCCTCTGCACACCGATAGAAAGTATTCAATGAACGACACTCAACACCTTACGGCGGTCATCCCCGACACGATGGCCGGTATGCGCCTGGACCAGGCGCTGGCCGGTCTGTTTCCGGATTATTCCCGCGCCCGCCTGCAACGCTGGATCAAGGACGGTCACGTCAGCGTGGACGCGGTCAGGCTGCGGGCCAAAGACGTGGTACACGGTGGTGAGCAGGTCTCAGTGATGGCGGTACTGAAGGAGGAAACCTCCTGGCGGCCGCAGGCTCTGCCGCTGGACATCGTCTACGAAGATGAGGCGCTGCTGATTATCAACAAACCTGCGGGGGTGGTGGTACACCCGGGGGCCGGCAATATGGACGGCACCCTCAGCAATGCGCTGCTGCACCATGCCCCGGAGCTGGAATCGGTCCCCCGTGCCGGGATTGTGCACCGTATCGACAAGGATACCACCGGCCTGCTGGTGATCGCCCGCAACCTGATCGCGCAGAAATCCCTCACCGAGCAGTTGCAGGCGCGTGAATTTGAGCGCCATTACCAGGCGGTGTGCATGGGGGTGATGACCGCCGGCGGCACCGTGGATGCCCCGTTGGGCCGTCACCCGGTGAATCGCCTGCGCCAGGCCGTGGTGGGCCTTGAGGGTTCATCCCGGGGCCGGGAGGCCATCACCCACTATCGGGTGGCGGAGCGTTTCCGTTCCCACACCTTCGTTAACCTCCAGCTCGAAACCGGCCGCACCCACCAGATTCGGGTACACATGGCGCATATCCACTATCCGCTGGTGGGCGATCCCGCCTATAGCGGGCGGCTACGCATCCCCGCCGGCATCTCTCCGGAGTTCGACCAGGTGCTGCGGGCCTTCAGACGCCAGGCCCTGCACGCCGCGAGCCTGGGCTTTGTGCACCCCCTGTCGGGTGAAGCGGTGTCGTGGACGGCCGAGTTGCCCGCGGATATGCAGCGTCTGCTCGCGGTCTGCCGCGACGACCTGAAGGCGGCCGCCAGCCGATGAATCCCCTGAGCGCGGATTGGCCGGCGCCGCCGCCGGTGCGGACCGCCTCCACCACCCGCCAGGGGGGTGTCAGTCAGCCGCCATTCGACAGCCTGAACCTCGCCGGGCATGTGGGGGATCGGCCGACCGACGTCGCCGCCAATCGGCAGCGCCTGATCAAGGCCCTGTCCCTGCCGGACAGCCCCCAGTGGCTGAATCAGATTCACGGCACCACGGTCGTCGACCTGGACGCCGGACCGGGCGGTCTGCCCGAGGGCGATGCCAGCACCACCCGCCGGCCCGACCGGGTCTGCGCGGTACTCACCGCGGACTGCCTGCCGGTGCTCTTTTGCGATCAGGCCGGCACCCAGGTCGCCGCCGCGCATGCCGGCTGGCGGGGGCTGGTGGGCGGTGTGCTGGAGGCGACCGTGGCGAGTTTTACCGCTGGCCCCGAGCAGATCATGGCCTGGCTGGGGCCGGCGATCGGGCCGCAGGCCTTCGAGGTGGGGGAGGAGGTGCGGCAGGCCTTTTGCGAGTTTGATCCCGCCGCCGCCGAGGCCTGTGTCGCCGCCCCCGCCGTCGCCGGCGTCCCAAAGTGGACGGTCGATATCTACACCCTGGCCCGCCAGCGGCTGGCCCGAAGCGGCGTTGGCGCCGTCTATGGCGGCGGCCGCTGCACCTTCAGCGAGGCCGGGCAGTTCTATTCCTTTCGCCGCGATGGCAAAACCGGACGCATGGCCAGCCTGATCTGGCTGGATGGCGGCAGCTAGTACTCCTTCAAGGTAATATTTGCGGATTCAGTTGGTCTGTCAGCGTTCAGGGCAAGGCGCGCCTCGCGGGCAATGGCCATAGTCCTTGCCAAGAGGCGGAACGCGGCCATGGACGCTGACAGGCCAACCCTTCGGGCGCTCCTGTGGTGTCCCGCTGCGGCGTTGCGGCGCTTGGCAAGGGAATGGCCATTGCCTGCGCACCGCGCCTTGCAGCGAAACACCACAGGAACGCTGAACCCGCAAATATTACCTTGAAGGAGTACTAGAATCTGCTGCGGCAGGGGCATCACTTGGTTTAAACTGCGCGGCTCGATCGCCTGGAAGATCCCATCATTATGAATTTGTTGACCTGGATTATAATTTTCAGCCTGTTGGGCGGGGTGCTGAGCGTCATCGTGGCGGCCAGCTTCCTGTTGCTGTCCGACAAGCTGCGGGCGAGGCTGGTGCCGCATCTGGTGAGCTTTGCCATCGGTTCGTTGCTGGGGGCCGCCTTTCTCGGCCTGCTGCCACATGCGCTGTCGTCGCCGGGGATCGAGGATTTTCATCCGCTGTTTCTGACCGTGTTGCTGGGCCTGCTGGGATTTTTCCTGCTGGAAAAGATGGTGCTGTGGCGTCACTGTCACTCGAATCATTGCGAGGCGCACGGCGCGCACGGGCACGGGCATAAGGAAGACAAACATGCCGCCGGCTGGATGATCCTGCTGGGCGACAGCCTGCACAACTTCGTGGACGGCATTCTGATCGCGGCCGCCTTTCTGACCGACACCCATCTGGGCATCGTTACCGCGCTGGCCATCGCCGCGCATGAGATTCCCCAGGAGGTGGGGGATTTTGTGGTGCTGCTGCACAGCGGCTTCAGCCGTGGCAAGGCCCTGTTGTTTAACGTGTTGGCCAGCCTCACCACCGTGGTCGGCGCCCTGCTGGCCTACTGGAGCCTGGCCGACATGCAACACGTGTTGCCGTATGTGCTGGCGGTGGCGGCCTCCAGTTTTATCTATATCGCGGTGGCCGACCTGATTCCCGGCCTGCACAAACGCGCCGAGGCCAGCGCCACCGTGCAGCAGATGAGTCTGATCGCCGCTGGTGTATTGTTGATTTATATTACCCATTCGACGCTGCATTGAGACTGCGCTGCAGATAGCCAGACACAAATAGCCAGACACATACTGAAAAAGACAAGGACACGCATTGATGGCCAGCTCACCTGAACATCCCGCGAAAAAACACTGGTACATGCTGACTCTGGTCGGCAAGGATCGCAGCGGCATTGTGGCGCATGTGACCCATGCCCTGTACGAGGGCGGCTGTAATCTGGGGGAGACCTCGATGATGCGGCTGGGCACCAGCTTTACCATTATGATGATGGTGGAGCACGCCGGTAACGTGAAATCGCTGCAGAACCTGTTGCAGACCGAGGCGGACTCACTGGGCCTGCACCTGCACATCGATCACATCGAAGGTGGGCTGCATCAGCACCACGAGCCGGACGTGCGCATCAGCGTGTATGGCGCGGACCGGGCGGGCATCGTGGCCCAGGTGACCCAGGCCCTGTCGGAAGCCGGGCTGGATATTCTCGATCTGGCATCCGATGTGGGCGGCACCGAAAGCGAGCCTATCTACATCATGCGCATTGAAGGTCAGGCGAAGGAGGGCATCGCGGCCCTGCAGTCGGCGCTGGATATCGTGAAACAACAGGGAGTCGATGCGCACCTGTCCGCCATCGATACCCTGGTTGGCTGAGCGGGCGGACTGAAGGCCATTGGATATTCTGCATTACCCGGACACGCGCCTGAAACAGGTGTCGGTGCCGGTAGAAGAGTTTGACGACGAACTACGGACCTTTGTCGCCGGGCTGGAGGCGACCATGCGCGCCGGCCCCGGCGGCGTGGGGATTGCCGCGCCGCAGGTCGGCCGTTTCCAGCGCATCGCCATCGTCGATATCTCCAGCAAACCCCGGATGCCGGGCCATGGCCGCATGGTGCTGATCAACCCTGAAATCACCGAATGGGACGGCATGGAGATGGGCCGCGAAGGCTGCATGTCGGTGCCGGACTTTACCGGCAACGTGATCCGGGCGCACAAGATCAGCTTCAGCGCGTTTGATGAATTCGGCGAGCTGCACCAGTATACCAGCGAGGCTTACGAGGCCCGCGCCGTCCAACATGAAGTAGATCATCTCGACGGGCTTCTGTTTCTGGACCGGCTGGTCAGCCGGCGGACGGATCTGTTTAAACGTAAGGTCTATCAACAGGCAAAGGATTAAACCCATGCGCATTGGTCACGGTTTTGATGTTCACCGCTTTGGCGCAGGCGATCACATCGTACTGGGCGGGGTGACGATCCCCTTCACGCAGGGATTTATCGCCCATTCCGACGGCGATGTGGCCATCCACGCCCTGTGCGATGCGCTGCTGGGGGCGGCGGCGCTGGGCGACATCGGCCAGCATTTTCCGGATACCAGCAGCGAGTTCGCGGACATCGACAGCCGCATCCTGTTGCGACGGGTGCGGGAGCAGGTGCAACAACACGGTTTTACGGTGGGCAATGTCGATCTCACCATTGTCGCCCAGGCGCCCAGGCTGGCGCAGTCTATTCCCGCCATGCGCGACAAGCTGTCCGCCGACCTCGGTATCGCCCTGGACTGCTGCAACGTGAAGGCCACCACCACCGAGCAACTGGGCTACGCCGGTCGCGGTGAAGGCATCGCGGCGCACGCCGTGGTGTTGCTCAAGACGATAACCGGTGAACAGCGCTGATGCCGAACACCGCTATTGTCCTGCCGGACTGGCCGCGGGTGCAGGGCGCGCCTGAGGCCAGCGGGGTGATCCGTTGCTGCGCGGAAGACTTCCGCGTCGATGAAGAGCTGGGTTTCGACGCCGATGGCGAGGGCGAGCACCTGTTGATCAGTCTGCGTAAACGCAATCGCAACACCGATCAGGTCGCCCGTCAGCTGGCGCGCCATGTCGGTGTACGGGCGCGGGATGTCAGTTACTGCGGCCTCAAGGATCGCATCGCGGTGACCACTCAGTGGTTCAGCCTCTGGCTACCGGGCAAGCCGGATCCCGACTGGTCGGGGCTGGAAGACGACGAGCTACAGGTGATCAGCCAGGCCCGCCATCGCCGCAAGCTGCCACGCGGCGCGCTACGCGCCAATCGCTTTATCATTGTGGTGCGCGATATCGAGGGCGATCGTGGCGCGCTGGAACAGCGTCTGGCCACGCTAAAAGAGACCGGTGTCCCCAACTATTTCGGCGAACAGCGTTTCGGTCGCGGCGGCAGTAATCTGCAGGCCGCGCAGGCTATGTTCGCTGGTCGTAAGGTCAGGGACAGGCACTTGCAGGGGATGTATCTCTCGGCGGCCCGCTCGTTACTGTTTAACGAGGTGCTGGCGGCGCGGGTGAGCGCGGCTAACTGGAATCAGGTGTTGCCGGGCGAGGCCCTGATGCTGGCGGGTAGCCGCAGTTATTTTATCGCCCATGAGCTGGACGAAGAGATCCTGCGCCGCCATGCCGAAGGGGATGTGCTGCCTTCCGGGCCGCTGTGGGGCAGGGGAGAATTGCCCAGCCAGCTGGCGGCAAAAGACGTGGAAGAAACGCTGCTTGCCGGGCAGACGGTGTATCGGCAGGGGCTGGAAAAGGCCGGGCTGAAGCAGGAGCGTCGCTCCCTGTGCCTGCCAATCACCGACCTCCAGTGGCAGTGGTTGCCAGAAGGCGAACATTTGCAGTTAGCCTTTTCGCTGCCCGCCGGCAGCTACGCCACCTCGGTGCTGCGCGAGCTGGTCAGTGCAAGGGCGCAATAACCGATGGGCATTGCGCCGCACGCACTGTAGGAGCCGAGCCCTCTCGGCGATTCCCTCTCAATGATCGCGCCAATGTAAACAATCGGCCAGGAGGCTGGCCTCCTACACACTGCGTAGCCAGGGTGGGCACGTTATTGTGCCCACGCGGCAACTGTTCAGTGCGTAGGGCGCAATAACCGAAGGGCATTGCGCCGCATGTAACATCTCCCAAAGCAGAATCGTTTTGATTGACCGGTGGAAAATGTCTCGTAGCCAGGTAGGGTGGGCACGTTTTTTGTGCCCAGGCGACTCCTAGATCTTAAATCGCAACATCATCTGCTGCAGATCGGAGGCCAGGCTGGCGAGGTCCTCGCTGGCGCGGGCGGTCTGTTCGGCACCCTGCGCCGATTCATCGCCGACCCGATTGATGGCGACCACATTGTGATTGATCTCTTCGGCGACCGCGCTCTGTTCTTCGGCAGCGCTGGCGATCTGGGTGTTCATGTCATTGATGCGTCCCACCTCATCGGCGATCGCCGCCAGGGCATCACCCGCCTTTGCGGTCTGTTCCACCCCCGTTTTTGTCTGTTCGCGGCTTTGTTCCATGAGCATTACCGCCTCCTTGGATCCTGCCTGCAACGACTCGATCATCTTCTGAATCTCCTGGGTGGACTCCTGGGTACGGGAGGCCAGGGTGCGGACCTCATCCGCCACCACGGCAAAACCACGACCCTGTTCACCGGCGCGTGCCGCCTCGATGGCGGCATTGAGGGCCAGCAGGTTGGTCTGTTCGGCAATGCCCCGAATCACATCCAGCACTGTGCCGATACGATCACTGTCCGTCTCCACCCGTTCAATGGCCTCAGCGGCGCGACCGATGGCCTCGGCCAGGGAATCAATGGTGTTGATGGCATTGTTCACCACCTGACGCCCGTTGGCGGACTGATCATTGGCGGCAGTGGCCGCGCTCGCCGCATCCATGGCATGTCGGGCCACTTCCTGTACAGTGGCCGCCATTTCGTTCATGGCGGTGGCGAGCTGGTCCGTCTGTGACTGTTGATTCTGGATGCCCTGGCTGGTCTGCATGGTGACCGCCGACATCTCTTCGGCGGCGGAGGCGAGCTGGGCAGAGGAGGCCATAATGCCCTGTACGGCATCGGCAAAGCCCTTGGCCATGGCATTGAAGCTGCTGGCGATATCGCCCATTTCATCCCGGCTGTTGAGTTCTACCCGGGCAGTCAGGTCACCTTCGGCCAGGCGCTCGGTGGCCTTGCGCATACATTGCACGCTGTCGTTGACCGACAGGTACAGCCCTGCAAACAGGTAGGCAATGGCGAGCATCATCACCAGGGCGATGAGGATGGCGCTGATCTCCTGTGCGATATCCTTGTCAATGCGCTCGACAAATATCGCATCCAGCACCGGCACGATCGCGTCAAACAGGGCGTAGCTCCTGGAGATCGCCTGCGTCGCGGTATCGAATACGGTGCTGCTGCTGATATTTGTCGCCCCCATATCCAGCAGGTCATTGCGCAGCATGGCTTCCATCCTGTCGATGGCGGTGTTGTTGTCCCTGACCTGCTGTTGCAGTAGCTTGCCGAGCTCCGGGTTGAAGTCGATGGCGGCATTGAGCCCCTTCTGCAGGTCGACATTGAAGTTCTTGATGTTCTCCGCCAGCACCGCCAGTCGGGTAAAGGCCTCCGGTGTGAGCTTGCCCGCCGCGGCGGCTTGCGAACCAATGGCCCGCGCCTGACCCATATTTTCGGTGAGTTTCGGCAGACGATTCACCAGCGCATCACCCAGATAGTAGCTGTCCAGGAAGGGGTCCAGGGTGATCTCGGAACTGTCCGCCACGGCGCCGATGAGGCCGATGAGGCTGTCCAGCAGGGCGTTGTGCGCCTTGACGTTATCGGCCACTGACAGCTGCAGGGCATTTGACTTGATATCCTGCCACTGTTGCATGATCGCCTGCAGTTTGCCCCCGGTGGCCAGGGCGCTGCCCAGCTCCTTGTCGATGGACTGCAGCTCTGCCAGGTGTCTGTCGGTATCGGCCCCTTTCTGGGTGATGCGATCGCGGAAACTCTGGTCACCGGCCAGGTAGGCGCTGCTCATGCCACGGTGTTCCTGAATCGTCTCAATCGGCAATCTCACCACCGTGATGTAGCTCAGGCCCTGTTGTTCATGTTCCAGAAGCTCAATTTCCTCACCGAGGTAAGAGACCAACATGGTATTGAGCGCAACCAGCGGGATGAGCACCACAATGAAAATAAGCCCGAATTTGATGGGGTAGCGAAAGCGGTCCATGATCAGGGTGGCGGGCCGGAACAGGTTCTTCATTTATATTTCTCCGTGTGTGCAAGGTGCAGACGCCGGTAAAAGCGTCGAATTTCTGCACGTATCATCGACACAGCGCGAGATTTCTTGAAGCCAGAGTTGAGGCCAGAGTTGAGGTTAGAGTTGAAGCCAGAGTTGAAGCCCGAAGGGGGATTTACCGGCGGCGTAGCAACACGTACAAGGCACCCATGCCACCGTCCCTGGGCAGGGCCGAGCTGAAGGCGAGTACCGCAGGGGTGTCACGCAGCCACTGGTTGATGTGGGTCTTGAGCACCGGCCGGCCCTCCGCGGAGCGGTGGCCCTTGCCATGCACCAGACAGACACTGCGCAGGCCACGGTCCTGACACTGTTGCAGGAATTCAGCGAGCTGGATGCCCGCCTCGGCGAGGGTGCAGCCATGCAGGTCCAGCCTGGCCTCGATGGGCAGACTGCCCCGTTTGAGTTGGCGCAGCAGGCGATGTTGCAGACCGCTGCGGGCAAAAAACAGCGCCTCCTCCGGCGCCACCTCGGGGACATGATCGCGGGAAAAGAAGCCGGGGGAGGACGCAACTCCCGGATCTGTGGGGCCAGAGGTCGGTGAGGGGCGGGGTTTGGCGGGGGCGATCTTCTGGGCCGATTTTTTGCCGGCCAGAGGTTTGACATCCGACATCATCTCTCGGAACAGCTCACGGTCAGCGGGTTTCTTTTTATCGTCAGTCACCCTTCGGCATATTACGCAGCCAGGCCCGTGACCGCCAGGTGCTGATTGCAAGGGTGCAATAACCGAAGGGCATTGCGCCGCATGGAATTCAGCACGGCCATCTCATTACCGGTATTTGGAGAAAGTCAGGGTTTTTCTGCCGGGCGATGGATATAATGCCCAACCATGACGATTCTGCTGAGCAATGATGACGGCTACCAGGCGCCGGGGCTGATCTGCCTCGCGACGGCCCTGCAGAAGGTGGCGGAGATCCATGTTGTCGCGCCGGATCGCAATCGCAGCGGCGCCAGTAATTCGCTGACCCTGGAGAGCCCGATCCGGGCGCACACCGCCGACAATGGCTTTGTGTTTGTCGACGGCACCCCCACCGACTGCGTCCACCTGGCCATCACCGGGCTGCTGGACGTGGAGCCCGAGATGGTGATCGCCGGCATCAACGCGGGCGCCAATATGGGCGATGACGTGCTCTATTCCGGCACCGTGGCGGCGGCCATGGAGGGGCGGTTTCTGGGACTGCCGGCGATTGCGGTCTCACTGGCGGGCAATCAGTTCGCCCATTTCGATACCGCCGCGAGAGTGGTGCTGTCCCTGCTGGAACGGCTGCACAGCGACCCCCTGCCGGCCGACTCCATCCTCAATGTGAACGTGCCGGACATCCCCTGGGAGGCGCTGGAGGGCTTCGAGGTCACCCGACTCGGCCGTCGGCACAAATCCGAGCCGGTGGTGAAAATGCAGGACCCGCGCGGCCGGGAGATCTATTGGGTCGGCCCGGTGGGCGCCGAACAGGATGCCGGGGTCGGCACCGATTTTTATGCGGTGCGCCACAACCGGGTGTCGCTCACGCCGCTGCACGTGGATCTTACCCGTTACGACGCGATGGATCAGATTGCGGGCTGGGTGGCCGGGCTGTGAATCAGGATCGGCCCGGGCGTCTACAGGGCATCGGCATGACCTCGCAGCGCACCCGCGACCGCCTGGTGCAGCGTCTACAGGAGGAGGGCATCAGCAACCTGCGCGTGCTGGAGGTAATCCGCAGCACGCCGCGCCACATCTTCGTGGACGAGGCGCTGGCGAGCCGCTCCTACGAAGACACCGCCCTGCCCATCGGCCATGGCCAGACCATCTCCCAACCCTATATCGTGGCCCGCATGACGGCGGCCCTGCTGGAGACCGGCCCCTTGCAGCGGGTGCTGGAGGTCGGCACGGGCTCGGGGTATCAGGCCGCGGTGATGGCGAGGCTGGCGGGCGAGGTGTACAGCGTGGAGCGTATTCAGCCCCTGCTGGATCAGGCGCGACGTCGGATGGTGGAGCTGCAGTTGCGCAATGTGCGCCTCAAACACAGCGACGGCAGCTGGGGCTGGCCGGAATACGCGCCGTTTGACGCCATCATCGCCACCGCCGCACCCGAGCAGGTGCCGCAGGCCCTGCTACAGCAGTTGGCCATCGGCGGCCGCCTGGTGATGCCGGTGGGCCCGCCGGGGCGACAGGAGCTGCTGCTGCTCACCCGCACCGCCGACGGCATCGAACAGCAGGTGTTGGACAGAGTGAGCTTTGTGCCGATGTTAGGTGGTACGCAGTAACAGGGCCGTGCGGAATCCTGGCGGTGTAAACCCCGGATATTAGTGTGACGCCGGTCTGATCCCGATTATCTACTTCTGGTGATGTAACATAGATGAAATTATTTTCAGGTTTATACAGGCACGCCATGCGCTGGGCGATGCATCGACATGCGCAGTGGTATCTGGTGGGTCTGAGCTTCGCCGAGTCCTCATTTTTTCCGGTCCCCCCTGATGTGATGCTGGCGCCCATGGCCCTGGCCGATAACAAAAAGGCCTGGCGCTACGCGACGCTCACCACTGCCGCCTCCGTCGCCGGCGGCATGCTGGGCTACCTGATCGGTTATCTCGCCTTTGATGCGATCGAACCCTGGATCATCGACGCCGGTTACAGTGCGCATTATCAGCAGGCGGCCGCCTGGTTTGAAGAATGGGGTATCTGGACCATCCTGATCGCGGGATTTTCACCTATCCCCTACAAGGTCTTTACCATAGCCGCCGGCGCCATCGCCATGTCGTTTCTGCCATTTGTGCTGGCATCGCTGGCGGGGCGGGGCGCGCGGTTTTTTCTGGTGACGACGCTGATCGTGCTTGGCGGCGAACGCATGGAACAGGCCATCAAAAAATATGTCGACTGGCTCGGTTGGGGTATGGTTGTATTGATCGTGGTTTTTCTGTTCTTGCGCTAGGGGCGACGTTAAGGGAACGTGAAGAACAACGTTTAAGAACAACGTTTAAGAACAACGTTTAAGAACAACGTTTAAGAACAACGTTGAAGAACAACGTTTAAGAACAACGTTGAAGAACAACGCCAAGAGAAACAATCAGCCGATACTAATAACCAGCACTGAAAAGCATATTCAACATCGATACTAAAAAATCACCCTTGAAGGTCTCATCAAAAATAAACCGGTTACAGGTCTCAATGCTAAACGGTCCCATGTCCTTTTCTCATTCCATCAAACGCAAATGCACGCTGCCAGTGTCTTTTTTGGCCACGCCGTACATGGCTGCACTCTGCATGCCCGCACTCTGCATGGCCGCGCTCTGCCTGGTGTTATTGGCGGGCTGCGGCGCCCATGTCTACCATCGCGTGGAACCCGGTGAAACCCTGTATTCCATCGGCTGGATCTACGGTTACGACTATCGACAGATCGCCGAATGGAATGACATCCCCGCGCCCTATGTGCTCACGCCAGGGCGCGAGCTGCGGCTGGCGCCGCCTTCGGGCCATGCACCGGCACCGTTGGCGGAATATCGCGAGGCAGGCCCGCAAACCGAGGCCGAAAATGCCACGCTGAATCGCCGCACCAACAGAACACCAGCACCGGTTGTGGAATCCACGAGGGCCACGGCAAAGGTCATTGAGCGATCCACAGCGGCGCAGGGTGGCTCTGACAACGAGACGGGCAACGAGACGGGTAACAGAGCGGACGATGGCCTCGGCGCTGAGGCGCAGAACGTGATTACATCGGCAAAAACAGCGATCAACCGGCTGTTTGACACACAGGCAGCTGCAACATCACCGCAACTGACATGGCAGTGGCCGGTCAAAGAGCGCCGTGTACTGCGGACCTTTTCCGCAAAAGACCCTTCACGGCAGGGGCTTGATTTCGCCGGCGAAAAAGGTCAACCCGTGCTTGCGGCCGCAGCCGGGCGGGTGGTCTATGCCGGGAGTGGACTTGTTCGACACGGTCGGCTTATTATCATCAAGCACAATGAAAAATATTTGAGTGCATACGCGCATAACCAAAAGCTGCACGTAAAGGAAGGCGAGTCCGTCAGTGCCGGGCAACGTATCGCCGACATGGGGCGAACCGGTCATATCGGTGAAGCCCTGGGTAGTGGTACAAGGGCAAAATTACACTTTGAGATTCGTCGTAATGGCGAGCCGGTCAACCCTTCGCAGTATTTGCCCCAGTGAATGTTTCGATGACGAGAAAACCATTTTTCCGACGTAACATTTCGCGGATGTAACCCTGAAAGACAGCCTGTCACGAGTAATCGAATGCGATGTTAGATAAAAAATCAGAAAAAGACACAGGCACACCGGCGGATCAGGACGACAACATCCTGCCCGGCACAGAGCCTGACGCTGAACTGGATGATATCGATATCGATCTGGACGACATCGATCTCGATGACCTGGACTCTGAACTGGATGAGGTTGACGGCGAAGACGATCCGCTCGATGTCCTGGATGACGATCCGCTAGCGACTGAACCGCTAGCCGGCGATCTCTCCGCGCCCAAAAAAGGCCCCGTAAAGGAACGCCGCATTGCCAGTCGCAAAGACATTACCGAGCGCGACCTCGACGCCACCCGGCTCTATCTCGGCGAGATCGGTTTTTCGCCACTGCTGACCGCCGAAGAAGAGGTCAGCATTGCAAGACGCCTGCAGAAGGGTGACATGGATGCCCGCCGCCACATGATCGAAAGCAATCTGCGCCTGGTGGTAAAGATCGCACGGCGTTATCTGAATCGCGGCCTGGCATTGCTGGATCTTATCGAGGAGGGCAACATCGGTCTGATTCGGGCTGTGGAAAAATTTGATCCCGAACGTGGTTTTCGGTTTTCGACCTACGCGACCTGGTGGATCCGCCAGACCATCGAACGCGGCATAATGAATCAGACCCGCACCATCCGCCTGCCGATCCATGTGGTCAAGGAAATCAATATCTATCTGCGTGCCGCCCGGCACCTGTCGCAGTCGCTGGACCATGAGCCCAGCCCCGAAGAAATCGCCCGCATGCTGGACAAGCCCATCGAAGACGTAAAACGCATGCTCGGTCTGAATGAGCGCGTAACATCGGTGGATGTTCCCGCAGGGCGGGATAACGACAAGTCCGTGCTGGATGGCATCGCCGACGAACACAACGTAGACCCCTCCTTGCTGCTGCAAGATGAAGACATGCACGATTGTCTGGAAATGTGGCTGGAACAGATCACCGAAAAACAACGTGAAGTAGTTGAACGCCGCTTCGGTTTGCGTGGCAGGGATGCCTCCACCCTGGAAGAGGTCGGCCATGCCCTCGGCGTCACCCGCGAGCGGGTACGGCAAATCCAGCTGGAAGCGCTGAAGCGCCTGCGTGATGTGATGGAGCGTGAAGGTTACTCTGTCGACACTATTTTGAAGTAGCGGTTATTCTCCTTAGCCGTTTTTCATGGCTAAACCTCACGGGGTAGCCGCCTTTCCTTCCCCTGCCACTATTTCCAGTGCCGCATCCTGCGTGGTGATACCCATCAGCCCAGGCTAGTCAGCCCCACGTCTGCCAACTCCGTTGAACCCACATCCTTGACAATAGTCGGTTGCTCGCTGACTATCGAATACTGCTAACGGAAACAGGGACATCAGGGACAAGATGGAAAGATTCGACCGCTTCTACGCCCTGCATGGCCTATTAAGCACTTACAGGCATCCCGTATCACTCAAGCACATCATGGACGAGCTGGAATGCTCCAGAGCCAGCGTCACCCGGCTGATCACAAAAATGCGCCTGTATCTGCACGCCCCCATCGAATACGACCGCAAGGCAAATGGCTACTACTACAACCAGAAACAACAGGGAGGTCACCCCTATGAGCTCCCCGGCCTGTGGTTCAATACCTCCGAACTGCTCGCCTTGCTCACCTCGCAGACCCTGCTCGAACGCGTCGACCCCGGTGTATACAGCCAGCAACTCAACCCCCTGCGCCAGCGCATCGAAGCAATCCTGAAAAACAGCGGTGAAGACACGGCCGAAATATCAAAACGCATCCGTATTCTCTCCATTGCCAATCGCCACTTCAACAACCACACCTTCCAGCACATCACCAGCGCCGTGCTGCAACGTAAACAACTCAACATCAGCTACCGGGGCCGACAAAACAGCGAAGCCAGCAGCCGAACCCTCTCACCGCAGCGCCTGATCTATTACCGTAACAACTGGTATCTGGACGCCTGGTGCCACCTGCGAAACGAATTTCGCACCTTCGCCGTTGAACGCATCGAACACGCCCGCAGCCTCAAGCAAAAAGCCAGACACATCAGCGAAGCAGAACTCGACAACACCTTCACCGCCGCCTTCGGCATCTTCTCCGGCAAGGCCACCCACACCGCCATCCTGCACTTCACCCCCGAACGCGCCCGCTGGGTTGCCGAAGAACAATGGCACCCGCAACAGCAATCACGCTGGCTGGAAAACGGTAGCTACGAACTCCAGCTCCCCTATGGCAACCCCACCGAACTCATCATGGACATCCTCAAATACGGCACCGACGTCGAGGTCATCAAACCCGCCAGCCTGCGCAACGCCGTAAAAAGCCGCATTGCCGGCATGATGCAGTTATATGCATAAAAAAATACAGGCTCACCAAATGAGCCACTGGTTATGGATAATGAATAAAACAAACCCTCTCCAACCTGAGAAAGGGCCAGAGGGAAGGATCAAAATGAAAGACGACGCACATAAAATCATTGGCAAAAACAGCGGGGCGTACTGAATTTTATGTTCAACCATGCCACGGTCATCGCCCTGCGGAAAAAATCGCCATTAATCTCCGCAAATAGTGCGAAGAATATGCTTGCTGATGCGGCGAATACCCTCCATTATGTCCGCAGCTATTGCGGAGATTAGAATATGTATTTATGGGAACAACCGGATTGGCCAGCATTTTCCTGGGATGAACAATCCCTGACTAACTTGCTCGCGTATGTGGCACGTGAACAGGGCCGCTTGCTAGGAAAAATGGAAGGGCTGGGATTTGATTTGCGCAGAGAAGCCCATCTACACACCCTGACGGAAGACGTGATCAAGTCCAGCGAAATTGAGGGAGAGGTTTTAGCGCCGGATCAGGTCAGATCATCCATCGCCCGCCGGCTCGGTATGGATATTGGTGGACTCATTCCCGCCGACCGCCACGTCGAAGGCGTGGTCGACATGATGCTGGATGCAACGGGCAACGCCGCCGAGCCCTTAACTGAACAACGCCTGTTTGCATGGCATGCGGCTTTGTTTCCCACGGGTCGCAGCGGCATGAACAACATCCGCGTTGGCGGCTGGCGGGACGATAGCCACGGCCCCATGCAAGTGGTTTCCGGCCCGGTGGGTCGGGAGAAAGTACACTTTGAGGCTCCACCGGCGAAACGCATTGCCGGTGAAATGAAAAAATTCCTGCGCTGGTTTGAACAACCCGGCGATCATGATCCTTTATTCATCGCAGGGCTTGCGCATTTGTGGTTCGTCACCGTTCATCCCTTCGAGGACGGCAACGGCCGAATCGCCCGCGCGATTGCGGATATGGCGCTGGCCCGCGCGGAACATACCCCTCAACGCTTTTACAGCATGTCGGCGCAAATCCGCCGCGAGCAAAAAAGTTACTACGCAATATTGGAAGCAACTCAAAAAGCGAACCTAGACGTGACGCGTTGGCAACAATGGTTTCTAAACTGCCTGCTTCAAGCCATCGAAACAACCCAGGTGGCATTGACTTCCGTGCTAGGCAAGGCGCACTTCTGGGAACGCTTCGCCAAAACACCGTTTAATGAACGCCAGATCAAAGTGCTGAACAAAATACTGGAAGAATTTGAAGGCAAACTCACCACCTCCAAATGGGCAAAGATCGCCAAATGCTCACAAGACACCGCCTACCGCGACATCCTGGATCTCGTCGAGCGAGGCGCCCTGCAAAAAGACCCCGGCGGCGGCCGCAGCACCAGCTATTCATTGAACATGGAAGGTGATGCCACATGAAAAATATTAACGCCACTGATAATCCCCTCTCCCTGTGGGATAACCAGCGACTTAGCTGGATAGCTTAGTCGAATGGCTAGTTGTTTTATCAGAGGGTGAGGAAGAGGGTGAGGGTGAGGATATACAAATGGTAAGCGCACCATGATGGTCACCTTTATCTTCCAATGCGAACAAAAGGCGCTTAATCGCAGCCGCAGGGTGTTGGATGCATTTGCTGACCGGATCAGCGACAACACCTGATGAAGAAACGACAGTATGAATAAGCAATACTACCTAACGCGCATAAGGACTGGTATGCGCAATAAGTATACTGTCCCCGGATTTCATAAAAAAATGCAGGCTCACCAAATGAGCCACTGGCTGTGGATAATAAACAAAACACGTAGGGGCGGGTGTACGGGCGGGGTGTACGGGCGGGGTGTACAGGCGGGGTGTACAGGCGGGGTGTACAGGCGGGGTGTACAGGCGAGGTGTACAGGCGAGGTGTACAGGCGGATGTACGGGCGGGTTTCAAACCCGCCCCTACGGTTAACAGGATTGAAATAAACACCGATGGGAAATCAGGTTAAGCGATTATGGAACAACTCACCGACTTAAAGGCCATTCTGCACTCGAAACGCGCCAACATTTATTACCTGGAAATGTGCCGCGTGATGCAGAAGGATGGCCGCGTGCTTTACCTGACCGAGGCTAAAAATGAAAATCAGTACTGGAACATCCCCATTGCCAACACCACCGTCATTTTATTAGGCACAGGCACCTCAATCACCCAGGCCGCAATGCGTATGCTGGCCAGCGCGGGCGTATTAGTCGGTTTTAGTGGTGGCGGTGCCACCCCCCTTATCGCGGCGACAGAAATTGAATGGCTCACCCCGCAAAGCGAATACCGGCCCACCGAATATATTCAGGGCTGGATGAGCTTCTGGTTCGACGAGCAGAAACGTCTGGAAACGGCCAAACAGTTTCAAATGGCGCGCATCCGATTTTTGCAAACAGTCTGGGCGAAAGACCGCGACTTGCTCGCCGCCGGTTTTAATGCGCATGACGAGAACATTGCCTCGGCCCTCAACAACACCCTGGCCCAGATCGAGCAGGCGCAAAAGGTCGGCAAGCTGCTGCAAATCGAGGCGGAACTCACCAAACGGCTCTACAAAATCGCCGCCCACAGCACCAGCCACGGAGAATTCGTGCGTGAGCGCGACGCGGTTGATGCCGCCAACGCCTTTCTAAACCACGGCAACTATCTCGCCTACGGCCTGGCCGCCACCACGCTTTGGGTACTCGGCATTCCCCATGGCTTCGCCGTGATGCACGGCAAAACCCGCCGTGGCGCGCTGGTGTTTGACGTGGCGGACCTGATCAAAGACGCACTGGTCCTGCCCTGGGCATTCATCTGCGCCAAAGAAAACGCCACCGAACAGGAATTTCGCCAGCAATGCCTGCAGGCCTTTACCGACCACAAGGCGCTGGATTT
>JAVVEP010000034.1 GCA_032250735.1 Gammaproteobacteria bacterium | reverse complement strand
AGGTTACTCTGTCGACACTATTTTGAAGTAGCGGTTATTCTCCTTAGCCGTTTTTTATGGTCAAATTCCACAGGCCGCCTCGCAGGTTAGCGAGTCACGCCTTAACTCCGTCTTTGCCTTTCATTTGCCACTATTTTAAGTGGCATATTCTGCAATACCGGTGGTTCGATATCCTTGACCATATCCGGTCGCTCGATATACGAGAACGTCAAGATCGTAAACATATCTGCGCACCTTCCCACTCACTTGCTGCAATCCTGCTAAATCAGGCTGCGCCAGGACATTGCTGAAAGTAGTGACAGATATTTTTTTGATTCCCTTTTAACGTTAGGGTCTGTGTCTGGTCTTCGTGCATGCGCGGAGGGTTTGTGCGGGTTGGGTTTTACGCAGGTCGGACGGGGTGGTGGCTTGTGTCAGGTTATTGCGGGTTGATCAGCCCGGCGACGACAAATCTTCCTTCAGCCATCAGGATGTTGTAGGTGCGGCAGGCGGCGGCGGTGTCCATGACTTCTACGCCGATGCGTTGTCGATGCAGGTCCGCCAATATTGCGTGGGGCGGGAATATCAGCCGTGGGCCGGTGCCCAGCAATACCAGTTCGGGTTGCAGTTCGATGATGGCGTTGAGGTGGTTGGCGCTGAGGCTGTCGATGTCGGTGGGTGCCCAGTCGCGCAGCAGGTGGCGGGGGCTGACGATAAAGCTGCCGGTGATGGTTTCGACGCCCAGGGGGCGGGAGGTCGGTTCGGCGCCGCGGTTTTGCAGGGCAATCTCTGCCGAGTAGGGGACGGTGAGGGTGATGGCGCCGGGCTGGTAGGCGCGGATGGTGTAGGAGTGGATGTCGTGGTCGAGATTGACTTGCATGGGGGTGTCTCTGGGTTGGGTGTCTAGATAGTAGGAGGATAGTAAACCGGGTGGGTGTCTGGATAGTAAACCGTCTGGATAGTAACCCCCGGCGCTGTTGATTTTAAAGGTTTGCCTGCCAAAAGGTGGTTTGCCAATGGCCAAGTTGCGAGCGCTTAAGGTATACTTTGGCTCTTTTTTTGCTGGCCGGGCTGGTTTTTCAAGCTCCTGATTTTACAGATATTTATATTTATTTATAGACATTCGCACCGACAATCCACTGCGCCGAGTCAGATTACCCATGCTTAACAGAAGGTTTACTAGAAGGTTCATGAAACGCCATGTTTGACGAATTCACGCGAATTAATCGCCTCCCGCCGTACGTTTTTAACATCGTCAATGATCTGAAGGCCAAGGCCCGGGCGCGTGGCGAGGATATTGTGGATTTCGGCATGGGCAATCCGGATCAGCCCACGCCGCAGCACATTGTCGACAAGATGATCGAGGTGACCCAGCGCGGCAATACGCACCGTTATTCGGTGTCACGCGGTATTCCGCGCCTGCGTCGCGCCATCTGCAACTGGTACAAGGACCGTTACAAGGTGGAGCTGGATCCCGAGACCGAGGCGATTGTCACCATCGGTTCCAAGGAAGGTCTCGCCCATCTGGCGCTGGCGACGGTGGGCCCGGGCGATGCGGTGCTGGTGCCCAACCCGTCCTATCCTATCCATCCCTACGGTTTTGTGATCGCCGGGGCGGATATCCGCCACGTGCCGCTCACCCCCGATCTGGATTTTTTCACCGAACTGGAAAAGGCGATCAAGGACACCTGGCCGAAGCCCAAGATGCTGGTGCTGAATTTTCCCGGCAACCCCACCACGCAGTGCGTGGAGCTGGAATTTTTTGAAAAGGTCGTGGCCATCGCCAAAGAACACCAAATTTGGGTAATTCAGGATCTGGCCTACGCCGACATCGTGTTCGACGGTTATACGCCCCCCTCCATTATGGAAGTGCCGGGCGCGAAGGATGTGGCCGTGGAATTCTTCACCCTGTCCAAAAGCTACAATATGCCCGGCTGGCGCGTGGGTTTCATGGTGGGCAATCCGAAGTTGGTGGCCGCCCTGGCGCGGATCAAATCCTATCTCGACTACGGCATGTTCACCCCGATCCAGGTCGCGGCGATTGCCGCCCTGGAAGGGCCGCAGGAGTGCGTGAAGGAGATCGCCGACATGTATTGCAGCCGTCGCGATGTGCTTTGCGAGGGGCTTTGCGCCCTCGGCTGGGAAGTGGAAAAACCCAAGGCGACGATGTTTGTGTGGGCGCCGATTCCCGAGCAATACAAGGCGATGGGCTCGCTGGAATTCAGTAAGAAGCTGTTGATCGAGGCCAAGGTGGCGGTGTCGCCGGGTATCGGTTTTGGTGAATACGGTGACGGCCATGTGCGTTTCGGTCTGATCGAGAACGAGCATCGTACCCGTCAGGCCCTGCGCGGGATTCGCGATATGTTCCGCGCCGACAGTCAGGCGGCGGAGAGTGCCGAGGCCAAGTAAAGTATGTAGGGTGGGCATCGCCCACCGGCTTGATTTTAAGTGGAACATAATCGGTGGGCGGATGCCCACCCTACATGAGAACTCGTTAAGTATTGGGGAATGAATAGAGTGGAACCTGTAAAAGTAGGACTGTTGGGGTTGGGCACTGTGGGTGGCGGCACGGTCAATGTGCTGTTGCGCAATGCCAAGGAGATTGCGCGGCGTGCCGGGCGCGGTATCGTGATCACCCATGCGGCGACCCGTGACATGAACAAGGCGCGCATCTGTGATACCACCGGGATTACCCTGACCGTCAACCCGCAGGAGGTGGTCAGCGATCCCGAGGTGCAGATTGTGGTCGAGCTGATCGGCGGCGATACCCTGGCCCGCGAGCTGGTATTGACCGCCATCGCCAACGGTAAGCATGTGGTCACCGCCAACAAGGCGCTGATCGCCAAACACGGCAACGAGATCTTCGCCGCGGCGCAGGAGAAGGGCGTGGTGGTGGCCTTCGAGGCCGCGGTGGCCGGTGGCATTCCGATCATCAAGGCGATACGCGAAGGCCTGGCCGGCAACCGCATTGAATGGCTGGCGGGCATCATCAACGGCACCGGCAATTTCATCCTCACCGAGATGCGCGATAACGGCAGTGATTTTGCTGACGTGCTGGCCGAGGCGCAGCGCCTGGGTTATGCCGAGGCCGATCCCACCTTCGACGTGGAGGGTATCGATGCCGCCCACAAGCTGACCATTCTCGCCTCCATCGCCTTCGGTATCCCGCTGCAATTCGAGGCCTGTTACACCGAAGGCATCACCAAGATCACCCGTGAAGATGTGGTCTATGCCGAAGAGCTGGGTTATCGCATCAAGCATCTCGGCGTCGCGCGCCGCACCAAGGCGGGCGTGGAATTGCGGGTGCATCCGACCCTGATCCCCGAGCGCCGCCTGATCGCCAACGTCGACGGCGTGATGAACGCCGTGCTGGTGAAGGGTGATGCCGTGGGCCCGACGCTGTATTACGGTGCCGGCGCCGGCGCCGATCCTACGGCCTCGGCGGTAGTGGCGGATCTGGTCGATGTGACCCGCACCCTGACCTCGGACCCGGAGAACCGCGTGCCGCATCTGGCCTTCCAGCCGGACGCGCTCAGCGATCTGCCCATCCTGTCCATGGACAAGGTGGAAACCGCCTACTACGTGCGCCTGCAATGTGAGGACAAACCCGGCGTGCTGGCCAGGGTCGCCAGCATCCTCGGCGACTCGGGCATCAGCATCGAGGCCATCATGCAGAAGGAATCCCTGGGCGATGCCCCGGCGACCATCATCCTGCTGACCCATCGGGTCAACGAGGGCAACATGAATACCGCCATCGCCGCCATCGAGCAGCTGGACACCGTCATCGGTGCCTTGACGCGTATTCGGTTGGAAACATTGAAGTAGGGTGCACCCACAGGGCATAAAGGCATCGCCCACCAATTAGTGCCAAAACGGTGGGCGATGCCCACCCTACAAGTCAATAGATAGAAGTAGGGTGGGCATTGCCCACCAAGAAACAACATTGGTCATGGTGGGCGGTGCTCACCCTACAACTCAATAGATAGTATTAACAGACAGTATCCATAGACAGGCTCAACATGAAGTTTATTGAAACCCGGGGTAATGACGGCAAAAGGCCTGCCGCTATCACCTTCTCCCAGGCCATCCTAAGCCCGATGTCTTCGTTCGGAGGCATCTATTCACCGGAGTCCTTGCCTGCGTTGGATGATGACTTCTTTAAGGCGCATATCGACTCCGACTACAAGACGCTGGCTAAAGCCATATTGCAGGCCTTTGAAGTGGATATCGAGCCGTCCGTGATTGACGCCGCGTTGAGCCTTTACGATGCGTTTGACGATCCAGGCAACCCTGTACCGGTGGTAAAAGTCTATGACGACCTCTTCGTCAGCGAGCTATACCACGGGCCGACTCGTGCCTTTAAGGACATGGCGCTACAACCTTTTGGCAAGGTGCTATCTGCCGTGGCCCAGGCGCGTGGTGAAAAATATCTGATCCTGGCGGCCACCAGTGGTGACACCGGCCCAGCCGCATTAGAGACCTTTAAAAATCGTGAAAACGTCCAGGTCGCCTGTCTCTACCCGGACGGTGGCACCTCGGATGTACAGCGGTTACAGATGGTGACGGAAGATGCGGCAAACCTGAAAGTCATCGGCATCCATGGTGATTTCGACGATGCGCAAAATGCCCTAAAGTCGCTGCTGGTCTCGGATGCCTTTGGTGAGGCGCTGAAAGCCCATGACATCTCGCTGTCCGCCGCCAACTCCGTTAACTTCGGTCGCATTATTTTCCAGGTCATCTATCACGTTCATAGCTATCTTGAACTGGTGCGCAAAGGGGTGATCCGGTTAGGTGAACCGGTTTACCTGAATGTCCCCAGTGGCAACTTCGGTAACGCCCTGGGCGGTTACTACGCCTGGAAAATGGGCCTGCCCGTTAAACAGATCCACATCGCATCGAATGCCAACAATGTACTGACTCAGCTCATTACCACCGGGCGCTATGACATCAGCCATAAGAGCGTTATCCCCACCACTTCTCCGGCGATGGATATCCTGAAGTCTTCCAACGTGGAACGTATCTTGTTTGATCTGTTCGGTGCTGAGCGTACCAAACAGCTGATGCACCAGCTTGATAGCGAAAAATGCTATGAATTAACCGCAGACGAATTAAGCAAGCTCCAGGCAATCTTTGCCGCCGACTTCTGTACCGATGAAGAGGGCTTGAGCTATATCAAACAGGCCTTTGAGCAAGCTGGCTATCTCATGTGTCCTCACACCGCGACCTGTTTCAAAGCCTATGACACCTGCCGTAAAGACAAGTCCATCAAGACGATTGCGTATTCAACCGCGGAGTGGACCAAGTTCTCTCCTGTCATCGCCAAAGCCTTAACCGGTGAAACCTTTGAGCATGATATCGATGCGTTGAACATGATCGCCAGGAAAGCGAATATCAAAATTCCTGCCCAGATCGCGGCGTTGTTTGACAAAGAGATTGCGCAAAAAACGGTGGTTGATAAGCGGGATATTGAAAAAGAGATTCTCGGTTTCCTGGGTGCTTAGGCTTAGGTGCTTAGGTAGGCGCTTAGAATTTTAACTTTATGAAGTTTGAACACATCAGCAGTGACGGCGCAGCGCGCCGCGGCCGTCTCACCTTTGAGCGTGGCACGGTGGAAACCCCGGCCTTTATGCCCGTGGGCACCTACGGCACGGTCAAGACCATGACCCCGGAAGAACTCATCGGCATGGGCGCGGAGATCATTCTCGGTAACACCTTCCATCTGATGCTGCGCCCCGGCACCGAGGTCATCGCGGCTCACGGCGATCTGCATAATTTCATGCACTGGCAGGGCCCCATCCTTACGGACTCCGGCGGCTTTCAGGTATTCAGCCTGGGCGAGATGAGGAAAATCACCGAAGCGGGCGTGACCTTCCGTTCGCCGGTCAATGGCGACAAGGTGTTTCTCGGGCCGGAGGAATCCATGGCCGTGCAGCGGGCGCTGGGCTCGGACATCGTGATGTGCTTCGATGAATGCACCCCGTATCCGGCGGACGAGCAGCAGGCCCGCGACTCCATGCAGATGTCGCTGCGCTGGGCCCAGCGCTCCAAGGACGCCCACGATGCACAGGGATGTGCGAGTGTCGCGGAAGGCAGGATGCCGGGAGCGACCGGGGGCAATCCCAACGCCCTGTTCGGCATCGTGCAGGGCGGCATGTACGAGGGGCTGCGGGCGGAATCCGCGGCGGGCCTGGTGGAGATCGGCTTTGACGGCTACGCCATCGGCGGCCTGTCGGTGGGTGAGCCCAAAGAGGACATGCTGCGGGTGCTGGACCACACCACCCCCTTACTGCCGGCCGGGCAGCCGCGTTACCTGATGGGCGTGGGCAAGCCGGAGGATCTGGTCGAGGGCGTGTTGCGCGGGGTGGACATGTTTGACTGCGTGATGCCTACCCGTAACGCCCGTAACGGCCACCTGTTCACCCGCCAGGGGGTGATCAAGATCCGCAATGCCTGCCACGAATTTGACACCGGCCCGCTGGACGCGCAGTGCGGCTGCTACACCTGCCGCAATTACAGCCGCAGCTACCTGCGCCACCTGGACAAGACCGGCGAGATGCTGGGCGCGCACCTCAACACCATCCATAACCTCTACTACTATCAGGAACTGATGCGTGGCCTGCGTGACGCCATCGCGGCCAACACCCTGGGCGCCTTTGTCAGCCACTTCTATGCGCAACGTGCCTGAGAGGGATTGAGAGGGGGGGCGGCGCGCACAAAAACCCGCAAGTGTGTAATAATGGCGACCTTTTTTCAGGCGGTTGCTTCACCATGACCGGTAACCGATAACCTGTAACATCTAACCCGTAACATGCAACCCGTAACATAGGAAAATAACCCATGAGCTTTTTCATTTCTGATGCCCTTGCTGAAGGCGCTGCCGCTGGTGCGGCCCAATCCGACGCTGGCCTGCTGGGCATGTTGCCGCTGCTGCTGATTTTTGTGCTGTTCTATTTCATGCTGATCCGTCCGCAGACCAAGCGCGCCAAAGAGCACAAAAACATGGTCGAGGCGTTGGCCAAGGGGGATGAGGTCGTCACCAACGGTGGCCTGCTCGGTCGGGTGAGCGAGGTGGGCGAGAGTTTCCTCACCGTGAAGATCGCCGAGGGCGTGGAGGTGAAGGTGCAAAAGCAGTCGGTCTCCGCACTGGTGCCCAAGGGTACGATGAAATCAGAATAACAACGCCGAATAGCCGTGGCGAACGGACATCCCGTGCCGGCTATTTATCAATTACCAACACTGCATTAACCACCTTTACGGATAGCCCGTCATGTTGAATCAGTATTCCGCCTGGAAGTACCTGCTACTTATCATTGTGTTGGTCGGTAGCAGCCTGTACGCATTACCCAACCTGTACGGGGAAGACCCCGCCTTGCAGGTTTCCTCCCTGCGCAGTACGTCGGTGGATATCAGCAGTCAGGAGAAACTGCGCGGGCTGCTGCAGGACGCCGGCATCGCCTTCAACAGTATCCTGTTGGCCGACGAACAGATCCTGGTGCGTTTCCCGGATACCGAAAGCCAGCTCAAGGCCAAGGATGTGGTGCGGGACGGGCTGGGTCGCGGCTATGTGGTGGCGCTGAATCTGGCGCCGCGCACCCCGGACTGGTTGCGGGCGATGAACGCGGCGCCGATGTATCTGGGTCTGGATCTGCGTGGCGGTGTGCACTTCCTGATGGAGGTCGACGTCAATGCCGCCGTGCATCAGGCCGAAGAACGCTACATCAGCGATTTTCGCGGACTGCTACGCGAGAACAAGGTGCGTTATACCAATATCGGCCAGTATGCGGGCAAGCAGGGCGATAGTGCCGTAGAGATCACCTTCGGCTCGGCCGAGGAGCGTGCCCAGGCGGAGTCCTTGCTGAACAAGGACTACCGTGATCTGCTGATCGAGGATGAGGAGCGCGAGGGCAATTTCGTGCTGCTGGCGCGGCTGTCCGAGAATGAAAAGCGCGAGACCCGCAAGCTGGCGCTGAAACAGAACATCACCACGCTGCGCAACCGTGTCAATGAACTGGGTGTGGCCGAGCCGGTGATCCAGCAGCAGGGTGAAGAACGTATCGTCGTGCAGCTGCCGGGCGTACAGGATACCGCACGCGCCAAGGAGATCCTCGGCGCCACCGCCACCCTGGAATTCCGTCTTACCGATGAAACCCACGATGCCGAGGCCGCCGCGGCCACTGGCCGCGTACCGGCCGGGCTGAAGCTCTATCCACAACGTGAAGGCGGTCATGCGCTGCTGAAGAACCGCGTAATGCTCACCGGCGATTACATCATCGATGCCTCCAGTGGTCTCGATCAGCAGAGCGGCGGACCGGCGGTCTACATTACGTTGGACGGCAAGGGCGCGAGCATTTTCAGCAAGGTCACTGGCGAGAATGTGAAGAAGCTGATGTCGGTGGTGTTTATCGAGAAGAAGACCGAAACACGCCTGGTTGATGGCGAGCCGGTGAAGACCCGCCGCGTGGTGGAAGAGGTCATCAACACCGCGCGCATCCAGGAACAGCTTTCCAAGCGTTTCCAGATCAGCGGCCTGGACAGCACCAAGGAGGCACACGACCTGGCCCTGCTGTTGCGTGCCGGCGCGCTGGCGGCCCCCATCGAGATCATTGAAGAGCGCACCATCGGCCCGAGCCTGGGCCAGGATAATATTAACCAGGGCTTTGCCTCGGTGATTATCGGTTTTGTGCTGGTGCTGGTGTTCATGGCGATGTGGTATCGCGGTTTTGGCATGGTCGCCAATCTGGCGCTGGCGTTTAATCTGGTGGTGATTGTCGCCGTGCTGTCGCTGTTACAGGCGACCCTGACCCTGCCCGGTATCGCCGGTATCGTGCTCACCGTGGGTATGGCGGTGGATGCCAACGTGCTGATCTTCGAGCGTATTCGCGAAGAGTTGCGCAATGGCATCAGCCCGCAGGCAGCGATTAATTCCGGTTATGCCAAGGCGTTTTCGACCATCGCGGACGCCAATATCACCACCCTGATTGCGGCGGTGATTCTGTTTGGTTTCGGTACCGGCCCCATCAAGGGCTTCGCCATTACCCTGTCCATCGGCATTATCACCTCCATGTTTACCGCTATCATGGGAACCCGCGCGGTGGTGAATCTGATCTACGGTAATCGCCGGGTGGATAAATTGTCGATCTAGTGTAGTGTTTCATATAAACCGCACATTTAGACGAGATAGCCTTGATAGGGGTCCCAAAGATTCTATCTCGCCCTGCGGGAAGCCGCTCAAGGCGCGATTGCCGCGTTGCAGACCTTGGAAAGGTAGCCGACATTCCCTGCGGTCTGCGCCTTGCACTCGCACCTTGAGTGGCTTTCTTAATGTACGTTTTATATGAAACACTACACTAGAAACCCACACCGCCGCGGTCCGGACCTGTATTTTAGGGCCGTGTTTTCGGGCCGTGTTTTAGGCCATGTTTTAGTATTTTTTTAGGGAATGCGTCATGCAGCTGTTTAAGAATGAGACAACGTTTGATTTTATGAGCAAACGCAAAATCACCATGCTGTTTTCGGCCGTGCTGATCTTGCTCTCGGTGGGTTCCCTGGCGACCCGCGGCCTGAACTTCGGCCTGGACTTCACCGGCGGCACGCTGATCGAACTAGGTTACAGCCATCCGGTGGATCTGACGACGGTGCGCTCCACGCTGGAGACGACCGGTTTTCCCGAGGCCGTCGCCCAGCACTTCGGCACCGCGAGCGATGTGCTGATACGCATCGCGCCGCAGGAAGGCAAGAGTAATGCGGATATCAGCTCTACCGTCATGACGGCATTGCGCGGTGTGGAGGAAGGTGAAGTCAACATGCGCCGGGTGGAGTTTGTCGGCCCGCAGGTCGGCGATCAACTGGCCAACGATGGCGGGCTGGCGATGGTCTACGCGCTGATCTGTATCCTGATCTATGTCGGTTTCCGGTTTGAATATCGCCTCGCCATCGGTTCGGTCGCCGCCCTGGTGCATGACGTGATTATCACCCTGGGCGCCTTCTCCCTGTTTCAGCTAGAGTTTGACCTGACGGTGCTGGCGTCGATCCTGGCGGTCATCGGTTACTCGTTAAATGACACGATCGTGGTGTTCGACCGTATTCGTGAAAACTTCCGCAAGATGCGCAAGGGCACGAGTATCGACATTGTAAATGCCTCCCTGAATCAAACCCTGTCCCGTACCATGATGACCTCGCTTACCACCCTGCTGGTGTTGATCGCACTGTTTGTCGTGGGTGGTGCATTGATTCACGGCTTTGCCACGGCGCTGATTATCGGCGTGGTGATCGGTACCTATTCCTCGATCTATGTCGCCAGCGCCACCGCCCTGGGCCTGGGTATCAGTAAAGAAGACCTGATGCCGGTGGAGAAGGAAGGGGTCAATGACGAGCTGGACCACATTCCCTGAGAGCCTGTGAAAAAATCGCCGGCCTACTGCGGGCGCCGCTTTGCGGCTGCAACGTCGTTGCGCTACGTGAAAACGGCGGTCATTTGGTCCACCAAACTCCCTTGTTTTCACGTAGCGCGCCTTGTTTCGCTCGCAAATCGACGCCCTCGCTACGGCCGTCGATTTTTTCACAGGCTCTGAGTATTTACAGCTGAATATCGCTAATGCGATACCCACTAAAAAGGCCGCAAAATTGCGGCCTTTTTAGTGCGTTGCTTGATAGTGACCTGATTATTTATTGAACGGTTTGATCAGCGTGCGTACTACGTCATAGTCCGCATCGCTGGTCGCGGCGAAGCCATCATATTTCTTGTCGATGGCCTTGATAACCTCCAGATGCTCGGGGTTGTTTTTATCCAGCTCCAGAAAAGCGGCCTTGAGTTTGGCGAGCATCGCCTCATCAATGTCGCCACTGGCGGTGATGTTGTAGGGAGGCAGGTCGGGGGATTCGGCCAGAATGCGCAGGCCTTTGCCCTGCCACGCGAATGCCATCGTGTCTTTCAGGATGCCGGCCTCGAAATCGCCATTCACCACTGCGCGGGCGATGTTGTCGTAGTGGCCGATAAATTTGTATTCGGAGAAATCCTTCATCTCGATGCCGGCGCCAACCACCACGGCGCGCTGCAGCAGGGCCTTCTCATCACCGAAGGCAAAGCTCTTTCCCTTCAGGTCGGCAACGCTCTGGTAAGGGCTGTCTTCTTTCACCACGATCATTAGCTGAAACGAGGCTTTGCCAGCGGTCACGGTCTTGGCGACAATTCTGGCGCCACCCTGCGCATGCGCCTTGAGATAGGCGACGGGGGTGAGGTAGGTCAGATCCACCTGCCGGGTGGCAACGTCCTTGATCGCCGCGCCCATGTTGGGCGAGAGTTTCAGGGAAACGGGAATTCCCAATCTGTCAGTAAGGTAGTGGGTCAGTGGCCGCAGCCTTTTGTGCATGATGGCCGGGATGTCCATGGCCACGGAACCGAACAGTAATTCGTTTTTGCCGCCGGTTGTCGTGTCTGCGGATGCGGCGACCGGAAACAGCAGAAGGAATGCCAGCGTGAGCCTGGCCAGGTTTGTGTTCATTAATGCAGTGAGTAATCTCATTTTCATCTTCCTTTTTTGTCGGACTTGTCTGTTTGAGACGTACTAGCCTTCGTGGTGCAATTCATTGGCATGGGTCACGCGATTGCGGCCGTTGTTCTTGCTGTAATACAGGGCGGCGTCGACATCCTTGTAGAGCTGTTTGGGGGTTGTTTTGCCATGGCCGTCCGGTACGCTGGCGACGCCGATGCTGACCGTAATCATCAGTTCGTCATCGGTGTCGGGAATCATCGGTGTGTTTTCGATGGTAGCCCGAAGTTTTTCCGCCAGCTCCATCGCACCGACCTTGTCGGCCCGCTTGCAGAGGATGGCGAACTCTTCACCGCCCAGGCGACAGATCGCGTCGGTGTGGCGGATGTTGTTTTGCAGGGTTCTGGTTAGCGCCTTCAGCACCACGTCACCGACATAATGCCCGTAGGTGTCGTTGATCGCCTTGAAGAAATCGATGTCGATGAGAAGAATGCTGTTTGGATCGCCATGACGATTGCTCATGCTGACCTCGTTTTCCATCAGTTCGTCGAAGTGGCGGCGGTTGAACAGGCCGGTCAAGGGGTCGGTGATAGAGAGTAACTTGAATTCATTATTCAGCTGTTGCAGCTGATGATTTGTTTCCAGCAGTCGCCGGTCCGCCGATTCAATCTTGGAGTGTAATTTTATATTCGCCTCATTCAGCTGCTGGCTGAGGTCGTTGAACTGGTGAGCGAGTTGGCCAAATTCGTCGTTGCTCACCAGCGGGATGTTGCCGATGAGCTGTCCTTCACTGTCGACATTGCTGCGCAGGAAGTCGGTGATCTTTCCGACCGGTCGCACAATGATGTACGACAGCGCCAGAAATTCGCCCAGGGCGATCAGCAGAATAATCAGCGCCTCGCGTTTGAGCAGGCTGTATTTCTGGTTTTCCAGCCGCGCCAAAATGGGCGTGGTGCTGAGACCCAGTTGCAGGCTGCCGACGACCTCATCGTTGACCCAAATCTCATTGGTAAACATCACCAGGTCATTGTTGCTGTCATCGTCAACGCTGATCCCGCGGGCGGCGGATCCTGACTCGCCCATGGCATTGCCTTTTGTATTGGTGACTTTGGCGTAATGGATTTCCGAGCCCGTGGTGAGCTCGTCCAGCAGCAGCTGAATGGCGTGATAGTCATACCCCACCACGCTGAAGGCGATGGACTTGGCGACAAATCGCCCGATGTAGGAACCGCGCTGGTCGATCTCCTTCAACAGGCTGGCCTTTTCCTCGCGCAATGCCATCCAGCCGCTGACGCTCAGGGCGACCAGCAGTACGGTGAGCAGCACCAGTAAGACTTTTTGGCGAACGCCCAGCCGAAACCGGGGCATGCTCAGGGTGTGGTTAGCAGTCAATGTGGTCATTTATTCCAGGGTTTGTCGGTTCACTGCTCAATGTCGGCCGGAAACCGAGCGGACTTAAGGTGTTAGGTGATTTTTTTTGGCGTGGGGCGGGGCTGGGGGACAGGCCGATTTGTGCTACAATCGCCGTCTTTTCGCGCCTGCTTTGGCCCGGGTTTTACGCGCTCGGGGCCAAGTGGGGTGTGTGATCGGGTGCTGGTTGGCGCGGCTCAGGGCCGCGTGATCGACAGGCTTAATTTTGGAATAACGCCAGGGGAAGAGAATGTTCAGCAAAGATATGCAAATTGCCGGTTTTGATGACGAGCTGTGGGCTGCCATGCAGGCCGAGGAGGTCCGTCAGGAAGAGCACATTGAGCTTATCGCCTCCGAAAACTACACCAGCCCACGGGTGATGCAGGCCCAGGGCAGTCTGCTGACCAATAAATACGCCGAGGGTTACCCGGCCAAACGCTATTACGGCGGCTGTGAAAATGTGGACGTGGCTGAGCAACTGGCCATCGATCGCGCCAAACAGCTGTTTGGCGCCGATTACGCCAACGTGCAGCCGCATTCCGGCTCCCAGGCCAATGCCGCGGTCTATCTGGCCCTGCTGCAGGCCGGCGACACCATCCTCGGCATGAGCCTGGCCCACGGCGGACACCTGACCCACGGTTCCAAGGTGAGCTCCTCCGGCAAGCTGTACAACGCGATCCAGTATGGTCTGGACGAAAGCACCGGCGAAATCGACTATGAACAGGTCGAGGCCCTGGCGAAGGAACACCGTCCCAAGATGGTGGTGGCGGGTTTTTCGGCCTATTCCCGGGTGGTGGACTGGCAGCGTTTCCGGGCTATCGCCGACAGCGTGGGCGCCTACCTGTTCGTGGACATGGCCCATGTGGCGGGGCTGATCGCCGCCGGTGAATATCCCAACCCGGTGGGCATCGCGGACGTGACCACCACCACTACGCACAAGACCCTGCGCGGCCCGCGTGGCGGCCTGATCCTGGCCAGGGCCAATGAAGAGATCGAAAAGAAGCTCAATTCCGCGGTTTTCCCCGGCTCCCAGGGTGGGCCGTTGATGCACCTCATCGCCGGCAAGGCCGTGGCCTTCAAGGAGGCGCTGCAGCCCGAGTTCAAGACCTACCAGGCCCAGGTGGTGAAGAATGCCCGCGCCATGGCCAGCGCCATGCAGGGGCGGGGCTATAACATCGTCTCCGGCGGCACCGATAACCACCTGTTCCTGGTGGACCTGATCGACAAGGGCATTACCGGCAAGGATGCGGACGCCGCGCTGGGCGCCGCCAATATCACGGTCAACAAGAACAGCGTGCCCAATGACCCGCAGTCGCCGTTTGTCACCAGCGGTATCCGCATCGGCACCCCGGCCATGACCACCCGCGGCTTCATGGAAAACGACGCCATCGAGCTGGCCGGCTGGATCTGTGACGTGCTGGATGATGTCAACAACACCAACACCATCGAACGCGTCAGGCAGCAGGTGCTGGATATCTGCCAGCGGTTGCCGGTTTACGGGTAAGTGACCAGGGTCGAGTGACGAGTGGCGAGGAAAACACCGATGTCTTCCCTAGAAACTCGTAACTTGTAACTCGGTACTTTTAACATGCGCTGCCCCTTCTGCGATGCCGACGATACCAAGGTCATCGACTCACGCCTGGCGAACAACGGCTGTGAGGTGCGACGCCGGCGCGAGTGCCTGACCTGTAGCGAGCGTTTCACCACCTTTGAATCCGCCGAGCTGGTGATGCCCCGGCTGGTGAAAAACGACGGTCGGCGCGAACCCTTCAATGAAGAAAAGCTGCGCGCCGGCATCGTGCGCGCACTGGAAAAACGGCCGGTGGAATCGGAGGCGGTCGAGGCGGCCGTGGCGCGGATCAAGAAACGCCTGCGCAGTACCGGCGACCGTGAGGTGTCGGCGCAGAATCTGGGCCACTGGGTGATGGACGAGCTGCGCGATCTGGACCATGTGGCCTATGTCCGCTTTGCCTCGGTGTATCGCAGCTTTGAAGATATGAATGCTTTCCGCGAGGAAATCGAACGCCTTGAAAAGGCGCCGACGGCCGAACAGCGCCGCAACCAGATGAATCTGCTGGATGAAGGGGATGGCTGAGGCGCGGGTGGCGGAGACCGCGGCGGATGATCACCGCTTCATGGCCCGGGCCCTGCAACTGGCCGAACGTGGTCTGTTCAGCACCGATCCCAATCCGCGCGTCGGCTGTGTGCTGGTCAGGGCCGGTGAGGTGGTCGGCGAGGGCTGGCATCAACGCGCGGGTGAGCCGCATGCCGAGATCCACGCTCTGCAGGCGGCGGGCGCCCAGGCCAGGGGCGCGACAGCCTATATTACGTTAGAGCCCTGCTGTCATCATGGGCGCACCCCGCCGTGCAGCGAGGCGCTGATGGCGGCGGGGGTGTCGCGGGTGGTGGCGGCGATGGAGGACCCGAATCCCCAGGTGGCCGGGCAGGGCCTGGCCCGGCTGCAACAGGCGGGCATCGACATACACAGCGGGGTGTTGCAGGCCCAGGCCGAGGCGCTGAATCCCGGTTTCATCCAGCGCATGCGTCACGCCCGTCCCTATGTGCGCGGCAAGATGGCCATGAGTCTGGATGGGCGCACGGCCATGGCCTCGGGCGAAAGCCAGTGGATCACCGGTACAGCGGCGCGGCGCGATGTGCACCGGCTGCGGGCGCGCAGCGCGGCGATCCTCACCGGCATCGGCACCGTTCTGGCCGATGACCCCGCCCTGACCGCGCGCCTGGAGGGTGATATCACCCAGCCCTTACGGGTGGTGCTGGACAGCCACTTGCAGCTGCCGCTGAGCGCCCGGCTGTTGTCGTCACCGGGCCGCAGCCTGATATTGACCGTGAGTGACGATACACACAAGGCCGATGCCCTGCGCCAGGCGGGGGCCGAGGTGGAGGTGCTGGCGGCGCGTGACGGGCGCGTCGATCTGGCGGCGGTGCTGGCCTGTCTCGCCCGTCGCGAGGTCAACGAGCTGATGGTCGAGGCCGGTGCGACCCTGTGCGGGGCCCTGTTGCAGGAGGGGCTGTTTGATGAGTTGGTGATCTACATGGCGCCGCTGGTGCTGGGTGATGCGGCGCGCGGCCTGCTGTCGTTGCCCGGGCTGGCGAGCATGGCCGATCGCATCGAACTGCAAATAGACGATATGCGGGCGGTCGGACGGGACTGGCGCATTCAGGCCCGGCCGGTGCAAAAACCGACGGCCTGAATCCCGGCCCCGGTTCTCTCTGCGCGCCATGAGATGCGGCACCATTCACCGCCACAACAACGTATCAACAACAACGTATCAACACCCAACACAGCAACGCATCCATCATCAACAGGTCACAACAACAGGTCAGCCAACACATGTTTACCGGCATCATTGAAAGCGTGGGAGAAATCCGTGCACTGACCCCCCGGGGCGGTGATCTGCGGGTGGTGGTCGATAGCGGCAAGTTGGATATGGCGGACGTTGCCCTGGGCGACAGCATCGCCGTGAACGGTGTCTGTCTGACGGTGGTGGCGTTTGACGCGCACAGCTTCAGCGCCGATGTGTCATCGGAGACCGTAGCCTGCACCACACTGGCGGAGTTTCGCCCCGGCACCCGCGTGAACCTGGAGCTGGCCATGTTGCCGACCACACGTCTGGGCGGGCACCTGGTCAGCGGACACGTGGACGGCGTCGGCGAGATCCGCCGCCGCTGGTCCGATGCGCGCTCCGAGCGTTTTCGCCTCCAGGCCCCGGCGGGGCTGGCGAAGTATATCGCCGCCAAGGGGTCGATCTGCGTGGACGGCATCAGCCTCACCGTGAACGCGGTGGAGGGCAACGAGTTTGAGCTGAATATCGTGCCGCATACCCTCACCGCGACCACCATGGGGGGGTATCACGCCGGGCAGAGGGTGAATCTGGAAGTGGATATCATCGCCCGTTATCTGGAGCGCCTGCTGAGCGCGGACGGTGAATCGGCCGGCGCGGGTGTGACGCAGGCATTACTGGCCGCACGCGGCTTTATTTAAGCGGCCGCGATCCGGGTGAGAAATGCGGGTCAAGCACCCAATATCGGTTAAGATTGGACACTATGGATACCACACTGAACAGCATTGAAGAAATCGTCAGCGATATGCGCGACGGCAAAATGGTTATCCTGATGGATGACGAGGACCGTGAAAACGAAGGTGATCTCATCATGGCGGCGAGCAAGGTGCGCGCTGTGGACATCAATTTCATGGCCCGTCACGGGCGTGGCCTGATCTGCCTGACCCTGAGCCAGAAACGCTGCGAGCAACTGCGTCTGCCGCTGATGGTGCGCGATAACAATGCGGCCTATGCGACTAATTTTACCGTCTCGATTGAGGCGGCCCGGGATGTGACGACCGGCATCTCGGCGGCGGACCGTGCGGTGACGGTGCAGGCGGCGGTGGCGCCGGATGCCCGGCCGGAGGATATCGTACAGCCGGGCCATATCTTTCCCATCATGGCCCAGCCGGGTGGCGTGCTGACCCGCGCGGGCCATACCGAGGCCGGTTGCGATCTGGCCCGGCTGGCGGGGCTGGAACCGGCATCGGTGATCGTGGAGATCCTCAACGAGGACGGCTCCATGGCGCGGCGTGCGGATCTGGAAAAATTTGCCGCGGAGTTCGGTCTCAAGATCGGCACCATCGCCGACCTGATCCGTTACCGTCTGGAAAATGAACGCAGTGTGGAGCGCGTCTCCCAGTGCAAACTGCAAAACCGCATTGGCGAATTCGATCTGTACGCCTATCGTGACCGGCTGGATGGTCAGGTGCACTGCGCGCTGGTGAAGGGGCAGATCAAACGCGATACCGCGACCCTGGTGCGGGTGCACATGCCGCACTATCTGGCCGATGTGCTGGGCATGGAGCGCTCGGATACCGGCTGGCCGCTGGAACGCGCCATGCAGTATATACAGGATGCCGGTGAGGGCGTGATTGTCCTGCTGGGGCAGACCGAAGGCCACGAAGAGCTGTTGCAGCGGGTCGAGCACTATCAGCATGAAGACGCCGGCACCAGCCAGCTTAAACGCGAATCCAATCCTGACCTGCGCACCTATGGTGTGGGCGCACAAATCCTGTTAGACATTGGGGTGCGCAAGATGTGCGTGTTGAGCGCGCCGAAAAAGATGCACGGCCTGTCTGGTTTCGGACTGGAAGTGGTGGACTATCTGGATCACCCTTGAGTCGTTTATCCATTACTCATCAATAACAAAACAGACTTTTCACTTAAAGAACGAGACCCATTATGAGCAACATCAAAACCATTGAAGGTGAACTCACGGTACGCGGCGCACGCTTTGGCATCATCGCCGGGCGCTTTAACAGTTTTATCGTCGACAGCCTGGTCGAAGGCGCGATCGACGCGCTGAAACGGCACGGCGCCAAGGACAGCGAGATACTGCTGGTGAAGGTCCCCGGCGCCTTCGAGATGCCCCTGGTTGCCGCGCGCATGGCGGCGAAAAAGGAATTTGATGCCATCATCGCGCTGGGTGCGGTGATCCGCGGCGGCACGCCCCATTTTGAATATGTGGCGGGGGAGTGCACCAAGGGACTGGCGAGCGTCTCCGCGGCGCACGATGTGCCGGTGGCCTTCGGCGTGCTGACTGTGGACAGCATCGAGCAGGCGATCGAGCGTGCGGGCACCAAGGCCGGCAACAAGGGTGTGGAAGCGGCGATGTCCGCCATCGAGATGGTTAACCTGCTGAAGAATCTGAACTGATATGAGTGACACTCGACATAAGGCACGACGTCTCGCCACACAGGCGCTCTACACCTGGCAGGTGGCGGGACAGGATCTGGCGGACATTGAGCAACAGTATTGCCTTGATCGGGACATGAGCAAGATTGACGGTGAATACTTTCGCGAGCTGTTGCACCGGGTACCGGCCTGTATCGACGAACTCGACAAACATTTCGAGTCGCTGCTGGATCGCGGCATCGAGGAGGTGGATTCGGTGGAACGCGCGATCCTGCGCTTGGGCTGTTACGAGCTGGCCTATCGACCCGATGTGCCGTACCGCGTGGTGATTAACGAGGCGGTTAAGCTGGCCAAGGTGTTTGGCGCGGACCAGAGTCATAAATACATCAATGGCATCCTGGACGGTGTGGCGAGAAAGCTGCGCGCCGCAGAGATCAATGCCCGCCCCAACACCAGGACCAATACCGCCAGCAAGGCTGCGGCCGCCCCCGACCCGGCCTCCAAATACAAGCCCCGATAGACCGCGGGTTACAGGTTCACCCATCCCCTCTACGCCCGTCACACGACCCCGCACAACGGCCCCTTACAAGAGCATGAATAGCCCCGAGTTCGATATCATCCAGCAGTTCTTTACCGGTCAGGGGGTTCGGCGTCCCGACGTGGTGCTGGGCATCGGCGATGACGCCGCGCTGCTCGCACCGCCGGCCGGCGTCGCGCTGGCGCTGTCCACGGACACCCTGATCGCCGGTGTGCACTTTCCCACAGACACCCCTGCCCACGCCATCGGTTACAAGGCCCTGGCCGTCAATCTCAGTGACCTGGCCGCCATGGGGGCGGAGCCTGCCTGGATCAGTCTGGCGATCAGCCTGCCCCACAGGGATGACGCCTGGCTGGGCGAGTTTGCGCGCGGCCTGTTTGCGCTGGCCGATGAATACCAGGTGCAACTGGTCGGCGGTGACACCACCCGCGGGCCCCTGAGCATGACCGTGCAGATCATCGGTTTTGTGCCAGAGGGGCTGGCCCTGCGGCGCAGTGGCGCCCAGGTCGGTGACGGGGTGTTTGTCACCGGCAGTGTGGGGGATGCGGGCCTGGGTCTGGACATCCGGCAGGGGCGGCAGGGCGACGCGGCCGACAGCGAGGCGGGGCGGGCGCTCATCCGGCGGCTGGACTATCCCACCCCGCGGGTCGCCGCCGGCATAGCGCTGCGGGGGCTGGCCACCAGCGCCATCGATATCTCGGATGGGCTGGTGGCCGACCTCGGCCATGTGTTGAGCGCCAGCGGCGTGGGGGCGGATATCGAGATCGCGCGCCTGCCGCTGTCCAGCGCCTTTCAGTCGCTGGCGGGGGACTGGCAACGGGCGGTCAGCGCCGGTGACGACTATGAGTTGTGTTTTACCGCGCCGATGAGCCAGCAGGCCGCCGTACTTGAGTGCCTGCGGGCGCTGGCCTGCCCGGTGGTGCGTATCGGCGAAATCGGCCGCCAGCCGGGGCTGCGCTGGTATGATGCCGGGCACGAGGCGCAGCCGATCCGGCACGCCGGTTTTGACCATTTTCAGGGGGAAAGATAGTGTCGGCTGATCGTCCCCCCTCATCCGGCCCCCGACTGCCGCCCAGTATCTGGCGCAATCCCGTCCATTTTCTCGCCTTTGGCTTCGGCAGCGGGGCGATGCCCGTCGCCCCCGGCACCTTTGGGACCCTGGTCGCCGTGCCCCTCTACTGGTGGCTGCAGCCCCTGTCGCTGTGGCCCTATCTGGCCGTGGTGCTGGCGGTGACCGTGATCGGCATCTGGCTGTGCCACGTCACCAGCCGGGACCTCGGCGTGCACGATCATGCCGGTATCGTCTGGGACGAGATCGCCGGTTATCTCATCACCATGATCGCCGCGCCGCCGGGCTGGCAGTGGATGCTGCTGGGGTTTGTGTTGTTCCGCTTTTTTGACATCCTCAAACCCTGGCCCATCGGCTGGGTGGATCGTCGCGTCCACGGCGGCCTGGGCATCATGCTGGATGACGTGCTGGCCGCCCTCTACGCCTGGGCGATCCTGCAGGGTGTGGTGGCTATAATGGCCGCACAATCAATAAATTAGCTGATTAATTTAATAGGGAGGATGAACATGCGAAGACTGACACGGTGGACGGCAGGCCTGGTTCTGGTCGCTACGCTGTTTGCGGGTATGGCCAGCGCCAACGAGGTGGAGGTGGTGAAGGTGCGGTTTGAATGGCAGGTCAATGCCTGGCAGGTGAGCACCACCCTGCGCCACGCGGATAGCGGCTGGGACCATTATGCCGATGGTTGGCGGGTGGTCGATGCCGAGGGGGAGGTGTTAGCCACCCGCACCCTGTATCATCCGCACGAAAACGAGCAGCCCTTCACCCGCAGCCTCGGCAATGTGCTGGTGCCGCCGGGGGTCTCGACGGTGTTTGTCGAGGCGCACGACAAGCGCCACGGCTGGTCCGGGCAGCGGGTGCGCGTTGACCTGAATCAGGCCAGGGGAGAGCGCTTCGAGGTGCGGCGCTAAAGCGCCTGAACCGTCTCGCGGCAAACCGCGGTGAGCGGTGTGAACCAAACCACGGATTTATTCATCGAACCAACGATTTTGCTAAAGTTTCGCCACGCTGACTCGCTAGTATGGGCAGTGACCGACATCTTGACCGGTTGCCTCTGCTCCCTGGTAATTCCTGTATGGCTAAGAAAACGAATCTCTCCTCCACTGAAGTTGAATACCTGTTGATGGCCTCGCCGCTGATGCTGTTCGAATGGGTGCAACAGGGCAAATTACACGCCCATCTGGAGGATGGTTTTGACACGGCATTTTCACGGGATGACCTGCGCTATTTTGTCCAGGCCCGTGGCCTCAGCATCGGCCGTCCCGATAAAAATCGACTGCGTGTCCTGATCGTTGACAGTGATCCGCGCATCACCCATTCGCTGGTGGACCTGTTTGATACGCTGTCCGAAACGGTGGATGCGACCGCCGTGCACAGCGTGTATGAGGCCGGTCAGCGCCTGCAGAGTGGCAGTCCCGATATTGTGCTCATGGATCTGAGGCTATCGAACCCCGAGTCCATGGAGATGTGCCGGCGCATAAAGAGTGACCGCGCCACACGCCATGTGCGCCTGATCACGATGATCGATCATCAGGATTGCGAGCAGGTGCAGCGCAGCCTGATGCTGGGTGCCGCCGGCTGTCTCTCCAAGCCGATCAATCACCAGAAACTGTTTGAGGCGATGGGCCTGTGTGTCGAGCTGCCGTCCCGGCACGCCGACGCCCGGGTGGAAGATTATCCGTAGCCGGCCAGCCTGGCCGTCAAGGGTTTAATCCGTCGCTTTCTTTTGCCACACGCTTTGCCGGGTGGCCACATACAACTCCTCGACCCTTGCCCTGGCCCAGGGTGTCTTGCGCAAAAACGTCAGACTGGATTTCACCGATGGATCGCTGTTGAAGCAGCGGATATCGATACGTTTCCCCAGCTCTTCCCAGCCATAGTGTTCCACTAGCATGGTGATGATTTTTTCCAGCGTCACGCCATGTAGCGGGTTATTTGCCTGTCGCTCAGCCATCCGCCAAATCTAATCCTGCTTCGATTTCTTGTACGGCGACGGACGCTGGGCCTTTTCCGGCTGCCCCTGCCGACGCTGCGCGGAATCCCGTTTGTTGCGGGCGACCAGGTTTTCCAGGAATGACTTCAGTTCCTTTTCCCCCCAGGCCCTGGCCTCGGCCTCGCTGGCGAACCCCTCCTGACTCTTGGAAACGGCGGTTCTCTTGGAGGTGACGCGTCGTATGATCTCTGCGTTCCAGGTGCTGCCATCCTGGGTTATCTGGTAGTCGTATTTTTTGTGTGTTGTCATCGGTCCTGGTTTCCCATCGGGGTGTTGTTTGGGCATTTGTGTAGGTGTTTGCGGCGGGGGATCGGTTGTTGCTCATGCCGGTGCTGCTGTCGCAAATTGCCGTGCATTATAGAGGCAACTAAAGCGGAAGTATTTGTTCTTCTGGCCGCGGGTAGAAAATAGCCGTTCAGGCGAGTGGGCTGGCGGGGTAGATATCGTAGCGGGTGTTTTTCGACTGCACGTTGCCACTGGGCCGGCTGGCGTCCAGCGGGGGTGCACCCTTGGGCCGCTTGACCACCACCCGCCGTAGCGCGCACTGTCGTGCGGCCTGTAACAGCTGTGCGGCATCGTCATCGTCACCCACCAGGGCCCGCAGGGCACGCATCTCCTTCTTCACCAGGGCGCTTTTGCTGCGATGCGGGTACATCGGGTCGAGGTACACCACCTGGGGTCGATGGGCGGGGTCGGTGGCCTGCTGCTGTAACCACGCGATGGCATTGGCATGCACCAGCCGCAGGTGGACGAGCGCCGATAGCGCGCTATCGGCCTCCAGCCGCCGGAGGCCGTCATCCAGCAGTGCCGCCAATACCGGGGAGCGCTCGATCATCGTCACCTGTGCGCCGAGGCTGGCGAGGATGAAGGCATCGCGTCCCAGCCCGGCGGTGGCATCCACCACGATAGGGCGGGCGGCGTGTTTCAGGCCGATGGCCCTGGCCAGCGCCTGCCCGCGGCCGCCGCCAAACCGGCGTCGATGGCCGAGCCTGCCGTGCACAAAGTCGATATGGATACCGCCCTTGAACTCGCTCTGGGTGCTGGAGAGGGTGAGCGCCTTGTCGACCGATGCGCTGTCAGCAATCAGCGACAGGGTGAAGCGACAGGCCGGGTCGGCCACGGTCTGGGTGTTCTCAGCGAGGGGCAGATGCAGCTGTTGGGCGAGGGCGCCAAGTCGGGCGGCCTCGGCCGGACTCTCCTGGCCCGTCAGGGCGACGGCCAGGCCGGCCTCACGGAGCTGCGTGCTCAGGCAGGAAATCCCCGGCCCTGGAGTGTCTGTTTCGCCTGCAGGGCGAGCAGGGCCATTTGCAGATCCTTTTCCCAGTCGTAACTCTGCACCGGGGCCAGGCCCTGGGCTGGCTGCAGGTCTTCCAGTGTACGGTGCGCGTAGATGTGCACATGGCGGGTTTCGGCGATGGAGGGCGTCATGTCCGGCCAGATGTCGTGCAGCAGGTCCTTGGGCCGCAGCACCTCCCAGCTGTCGATCAGACGATAGTCATCCGCCAGTGCGCTGAGCATCGCCTCGCTGCCGGTCTGCGGCTGCTGTGACTGTTCATCCAGGTGCCGGGTGAAGACGTAGATCAGCAGGCGGGTTTTGCCCAGCACCAGTTCGGGGCTCGGGTTGCTGTTGGCCGGCGGCCAGGAAATCAGCGCGGCATCAAACGGGCGTTCGTGGTGGAGGGCGGCGAACGATCCCGGGCGATAGGCGAAATGCTCGGCGTCGTAGAAGGACTCGATCTGGTTGGGCTTGACCCCGGCGCTCGGGTGTTGCAGCCCGATGACCTCGGTGCCTTTTCCTGTATCGCTGTTTGCCGAACGTGCCGCTGCGATTTCACGCCCCAGCAGGCTGCCGATAAATCCATTGCCGGGATAGAGGTCGCAGACCACGGGATCATCCGCCAACTGGCGCACGTAAAAGGCGATCTTTTGCAGCTCCTCACGTAACGGAAAATAGGCGGCTACGGTCGCGCTGTGGGTGGCGGGGTTGCGATCCGGGTTGCTGAAAATAAGATTGTGCAGCGGCAGGCCCTTGATGCGCGCGTCAAACGACAGGTTGTGATTCCAGGCATGGTGCTCCTTTTCCTGAAAGGCAATAATGCGATTGAACATATCCCTGGTGAAGGCCTCCATGTCGCGCAGGGGTTCAAAATCGGGTTTTGTGCTATTCGTAATACTGTTAGCAATGCTTGCCGTGGTACGTTTCGATGTGCTCATAGGGGAATACTGGAACCTGAATTTGGCGGGAATATCGGCGCAAAGTGCGGATAAGCTAAGGATAAATAGACGGGCCATTTTATGCGCCGAGCCCAGACCTGGCAACTCTATTCCGGGCCGGTCGCCATCAACCCTGAGGCTTCTGGGGTTGATGGGAGTTGATGAGGGCTGATGAGGGTTGATGGGCGTTATCAAACAGCCAGGCAAGCGGAAGGGAGAGTCTGATCATGCGCGCAAATCTTCAAACGATACTGTTGCTGGGGTGCTGGCTGTGCGCGCTGCATGTGGCCCAGGCCGCGTCACCATTGCGCGCACCACAGGCCCTTGGGCTGGAGCGGGTGTTTGGGACGGTGGCCCTGCGACAGCCGCTGGCATTGATCGAGGCACCGTTCCTGGTGTCGGATGCCAGCCGCTTTCGGGGCACCGCCCTGCCGCGGGTCTGGTATGTGGTCGAAAAGTCCGGTCGGGTGCTGCGCCTGCAACAACTGGGGGAGACCGTGCAGCAGACGGTATTTGCCGATCTGCGTAAACAGGTCGATGCCGATCCGAGTGAGGCAGGACTGCTGGGCATGGCTCTCGATCCGGGGTTTGCCCAGACCGGGCGCGTGTATTTTTCCTATACCCGGCCCGGTTCACCGCTGACCGCACCTCTGACTTCAGTATTGTCACGCTGGCAGAGCCGCGACGGCGGACAGAGCGTCGACCCGGCCAGCGAACAGATCCTGTTGCAAGTGGAGCAGCCCTACCGTAATCACAATGGTGGCCATGTCCATTTCGGCCCGGACGGTTTTCTGTATTGGGGCCTGGGCGATGGCGGCGCGGCGGGCGACCCCAAAGGCAACGGACAGGATACCCGTACCCTGCTCGGTTCCCTGTTGCGCCTTGATGTGAGTGGCGACGGTGGCTACCGGATTCCGCCCGGCAATCCGTTTGTGAAAGGCGGTGGCCGACCGGAGATCTTCGCCTATGGCCTGCGCAACCCCTGGCGCTGGAGCTTTGATCGCCGTAGTGGCGACTTATGGTTAGCCGATGTGGGGCAGAACGCCTGGGAGGAGATCAATCTCATCCAGCTCGGCGGCAATTATGGCTGGAATCTGCGGGAAGGCGCGCACTGTTATTCTGCTGACTGTCGGCGCGACGACCTGCTGGAGCCGGTCGCCGAGTATTCCCACGCCGAGGGTTGTTCGGTGACTGGCGGTTATGTGTACCGGGGAGATGCCGTTCCCGCCCTGCAGGGAGTTTATCTTTTCGGGGATTATTGCAGCGGCAGGATCTGGGGCCTGTTTCGTGCCAGCAACGGCAGTTACCAGCGGCAGCTGTTGCTTGAAAGCGGGCTGAACATTGCCTCGTTTGCCGAAGATGCGGCGGGCGAGGTCTATGTGATCGATCTGGGCGGGAAGATTTTCCGCTTCGTGAGTTCCGCTCCGTAGACAGAGCGCCCGTACCGGCAGACTATTTATCGTTTGCCATGTTTCATACCATGTTTCATACCATGTTTCATACCATGTTTCAGACACCCAGTTTCAGGTCAGCCACCAGCCTGTGCATCGCGTCAGGGGTTTGGGTGGCCTCCGCCGTCTGTACTACACGGGTATAGGCCCTCTCGTCGGCCGCCAGCGGCTGCTGTTTTTGCTGCTGGTTTTCCAGTACCTGCAGATCGGCCTCCGAGGCGTCCCTTTCCATCTGTTGCCGATGTCGCACGCGTTGTTGCAGCGTTTCATCGCTGGCCTCGCAATGCAGGATGGTGAAGGGCAGGCCCAGCTCCTCGGCCAGGGCGCGGAAGGCATCGCGCTGCGGTCGTTGCAGAAAGGTGGCGTCCACCAGCACGCTGTAATGGGCCGACAAAATGGTGCGTGCCAGCTGCAGCAGGTGTTGGTAGGTGTCTTGGGTCGCCTGCGAAGTATAGATGCCGGCCTCCGGTGCGGACTGCGTCTTGGCCAGCGGGGCAAGGCCGAAACAGCGTTTGCGTTCCACGTCGGAGCGCAGATGGATCAGCCCGGTGGCGTGCGCCAGCCTGCTGGCGAGGTAGGTCTTGCCGGAGCCCGACAGGCCGTGGGTGATGATCAGCGCGGGTTGTTTAACGCGGGTGTAATCCTCCGCCAGTTGCAGGTAGTTGTCGATCTCCTGCAGCTGTTGTGCGGCGGCATTTGGGGCCTCTATTTGCACCAGTCGCAACCCCGCCACCTTGGCCCGCACCATGGCGCGATAGATCTGGTAAAAACGCAGCACCCGCAGGCCGTCATAATCTCCGCTTAACGATAAATAGCTATTCAGTAACTGGCGGGACAGGGCCGGCTGTTGATGATCATCCAGGTCCATCAGCAGGAAGGCCAGTTCGTTGATCACGTCGATCCAGCGCAGATTGTCATTGAATTCAATACCATCAAACGGCGTGACGCGGCCCTCCCATAAGACGATGTTGCGCAGGTGCAGGTCGCCGTGACACTCGCGAATTCGTCCCGCCTGTTTGCGTGCCACAAAGGTTGGGATCAATGCCGTGTGTTGCTCTGTTGTCCACTGCCGCAGGCTTATCAGTTTATCGCCCAGGCGGTGCGGTGTTTGTCCAGCGGCGAGCGACTCACCCAGTTGATCAAAATTTTCCAGCGCCGGCTGCAGGATGGCCGCCGGACTGCCGAAGGGCGCGCCCGCATCGGCGGGCGCAATCGTGGCATGGAACCGCGCCAGCACCTGGGCGGTTTCCTCCATCTGCGCAGCCGCTAATGCATGGCGCGCCAGCAGCGCATCAAAGGTGTCCCGCAGATCGAACTGGCGCATTTTGACGGCGTATTCCAGCGGCTCGCCACTACCGCCGATGCAGGCCTGCGCGGCGGGGCCGGTGATGGGGACGACCGCCAGATACAGGTCCGGGGCCAGGCGACCATTGAGGCGGATTTCCTCCTCGCAGAAGTGCCTGCGTCTGGCCAGGGTGGAGAAATCCAGAAAACCGAAGTTCACGCATTTTTTGATCTTATAGGCGTAGTCCCCGGTCAGCATGACCCAGGAAATATGGGTCTCGATCAGCCGAATCTCCTCCACCCGATGCGGAAAGGCCTCGGCACGGGCGAGGGCGGTGATCAAGGCCTGCTGGGTATCGCGCTCACTGTCCTCCCGGTTATCGCTGGACATGGGTCCATCCCTTTTATTATTGAGTCACATGGAAAGGATACCCTGCAATCAAGACGCGCTGAGAATACATCCGTGTACGCTCGACAGCAGCATCCCTGCTGCTGACGGTCTTGATTGCAGGGTATCCTTTCCATGCGTCTTGTTAGTATGACTCGTCTGTTATCGGTTGTTATTGTTGTGTCGCGAAGTGTTGCCCGCCTCTGACGAGCTTAGCAAAAATATCCACCGGGTCCTTCGGTCATCGGGCCTTTATTAATGAAAGCTAATGTACAATGCGCGGCTATGTCCGGTTTTTTTAAAAGCGTTCCGTTTTTTGGCGGCTCTGGTGCAAAAGGCAGGCGTAATGCTGGCCGCCGGAAGGGGAGGCGCAAGTCATCGGGTGGCGCGCGGCAGAAGCCGGGGCGCCTGCTCAGCCTGCGTCGGCTGCTGGTGCTGGCGGCGGGCATGATGCTGACCTTTTCGGCCTATGTGTCGTATCTCGACCAGCGGGTGAAGTCCCAGTTTGAGGGCAAGCGCTGGGCGCTGCCGGCGCATGTATATGGTCGCGCTCTGGAGCTGTATCCGGAGCAGGCCCTGACGGTGCCGGAGTTTGTCAGTGAGCTGGAGCGGCTGGGGTATCGTCCGGTCGCCAGGCCGACCATGCCGGGCAGCTATGCGCGCAACGGCAACGCCTTTGTGTTGCACAGTCGGGCGTTTCATTTTTGGGATGGCGATGAAAGCAGCCAGACCCTGCGGCTGGAGTTTTCCGCGACGCAGTTGCTGGGCATCTGGCGGGCGGACAACGGCGATGCGGTGGATCTGTTGCGCCTGGACCCGCCGCTGATCGGCAATATCTATCCCTCGCACCGGGAGGATCGCATTCTGGTCAGGCTGGACGAGGTGCCGCCGTTGTTGATCGACGGGTTGCTGGCGGTGGAGGACCGTGAATTTTTTTCACACTACGGTGTTGCGCCGCTGTCGATCCTGCGCGCCCTGTGGGTCAACCTGCGGGCGGGGAAAACCGTGCAGGGTGGCAGTACGCTGACCCAGCAGCTGGTGAAGAATTTTTTCCTGAGCAATGAGCGCACCCTGTGGCGAAAATTCAATGAGGCCATCATGGCCCTGCTGCTGGAGTTTCATTACAGCAAGGCGGAGATTCTTGAGGCCTATATCAACGAGATTTATCTCGGTCAGGACGGTCGGCGTGCGATTCACGGTTTTGGCCTCGCCAGCCAGTTTTATTTCGGCCAGCCATTAGGCAAGCTCGCACCACAACAGGTGGCCCTGTTGGTGGCCCTGGTCAAGGGGCCATCGCATTACGATCCGCGGCGCCAGAACCAGCGCGCCTTTGAGCGCCGCAATCTGGTTTTGCGGTTGCTGGTGGAGCAGGGCAAGCTCGATCTGGCAACAGCCCACAACCTCAGTGCACAGCCGCCGGCGGTGTTGCCGCACAATTCCCTGCGTGTGTCGCAGGTGCCGGGGTTTATCGATCTGGTGCGTCGCCAGTTGCGGCGGGACTACAGCGAGACCGATCTCAATTCCGAGGGGATGAGGATTTTCACCACCTTCGACCCGGTGGTGCAGCAGGCCGCGGAACAGGCCCTCTCTTTGCAGTTAGACCAGCTGCAGCGCGAGGGGGCGGATCGCGAGCTGCAGGGCGCCGCAGTGGTGGTGAACGTCAATGACGGCGAGGTGCAGGCGGTGGTGGGCGGGCGCGACCCGCGTTTTGCCGGCTTTAATCGCGCCCTGGACGCGGTACGCCCGGTGGGCTCGCTGATCAAGCCGGCGGTGTATCTCACCGCCCTGATGCAGCCGGACCGTTACACCCTGGCCAGCCTGCTCGACGACAGCCCGCTGGACGTGGATCTGGGGGCGGGGGAGCGCTGGCAGCCGCAGAATTTTGACCATATAAATCATGGCGGCGAGGCCCAGCAGGTACTGCTGCACGATGCCCTGGTGCACTCGTACAATATCTCCACCGCGCGACTGGGGATGGCGCTGGGGGTGCCGGCGGTGATCGACACCCTGCGCGATCTGGGCGTGGAGCGGCCGCTGACCGAATACCCGGCACTGTTGCTGGGGGCGGCGAATATCTCCCCGCTGGACGTGGCGCAGATGTATCACACCCTGGCGGCGGGCGGATTTCGCACGCCGCTGCGCGCTATCCGCGCGGTGCTCACCGCCGACGGTCAGCCGCTGCAGCGTTATCCGCTGTCGGTCACGCGCGCCGTCGACAGTGAGTCGGTGTTTCTGCTGAACAGCGCGCTGCAGGCGGTGACCCGGGAGGGGACCGGACGCTCCCTGCAGGCCCGTCTGCCCAGCGGGCTGCGAGTGGCCGGCAAGACCGGCACCAGCGATGAGCTGCGCGACAGCTGGTTCGCCGGTTTCAGCGACAACCATGTGGCCGCGGTGTGGCTGGGTCTGGATGACAACCGGCCAGTCGGGCTGACCGGTTCCAGCGGGGCCCTGCGGGTGTGGGCGGATATCCTGTCGCGGCTCAACCCTCAGGTCGAGCCACAGGACGGGACGGCGGAGCTGCCGGCGGAGATCGAGCTGGCCTGGATCGATCGCCGCAGCGGACAACAGACGGCGGTCGACTGTCCCCATGCGGCAACGCTGGTATTTATACGGGGCAGCGTGCCTGAGGGCGAGGTCCGCTGTGACTGGCGGGCCGTGAATGAGTAAGCTTCTTGAACACTATGACGATCACAAAAGGGACACCGCTGCGATGATGACGAATCGACAGGGATCGACCTCGCTGGGGCTGCTGCTGATGCTCATCATCGGCCTCGCGGTCAGCGGCTGCGCCGGCGAGCGGGCCGCGACGGGTTCTCCCCACCAGATCGGCATCACGCCCGATGCCGGTCGTGCGGTGGCCACCCTGCTGGTCCGGGCCGAGAGCCATGAACAGCAGGCGCAGTGGGAGCAAGCGGCGGCCCTGCTGGAGCGGGCGCTGCGTATCGAGCCCCGTAATGCGCGGCTCTGGCACCGGCTGGCGAAGATTCGCCTGCAACAGGGCCGTTACGCCATGGCCGAGAGCCTGGCGCAGAAGTCCAATGCCCTGGCCAGGGGGGACGAGGAACTCAGGCGCCACAACCATGCACTTATCGAGGCGGCGCGGGCGTTGTCTGCGCGGGATGCCACGGCGGGTTAATTCAGGTGGTTTTTCAGATGCTTAGTTTGCCTGCCGCGGGCCAAATGGCTTCCAAAATGCGGGCAAATAGGGTTAGATACGTACACACTTTTTTTCCTGCTCTATAACCTAAGTAAACGTAAGTAAACCTAAGTAAACGCAAGGCGCGGTAAATACACCATGGCGGTATACGACGTCGACAAACTGATGCACGAGGCGCGCAAGCTGGCGGCGACTTACCGTCGAGCCACGGGCCAGGCGCTGGGCATCAGTAATGAAATCGCCACCCATGACGTGATCCGGCTCATGAAGCTGGTGCCCGCCGAACCGGGCGCCGGTGGCTACGATGCCATTGGCACGGGCGTGCGAGAGGGCCGCTACATCCAGATCAAGGGCCGCACCATTTTCAGTGATGCCAAGAGCGCACAGCGCGTCGGCCAGATCCGGCTGGAACAGGACTGGGACAGCGTGATGCTGATCCTCATGGATGAAGACTATGAGGCGCAGGCGATCTACGAGGCGGACCGCGAGGCCATTGTGGCGGCGGTCGAGGAATCGTCCGAAAAGCGCGCCAAGCGGGGCGCCATGTCAGTGGCGAAATTCAAGGCCGTCGGCACCCTGGTGTGGTCGGCAGATGCCGCAGCCGAAGAAAATGTGCCCGACGAGCAGGCGTCCTAGGAGCCTGTCGGACTATGGGAATCGTAGCGAGCATGTTGGGAAATCGAGTCC
>JAVVEP010000033.1 GCA_032250735.1 Gammaproteobacteria bacterium | reverse complement strand
GCATGGATGCAGGAGGTAGAGTAACGCAGGAGCAGTTACCGAGGGATGCTGCTGTAGAGCGTACAGGGATGTATTCCCAGCGTGTCTTGATTGAAGGGTATCCTTTTCATGTGACTCAATAGCAAGTCATAAGCGGACAGAAACAGATGAGTGAGCATCAACAGGCAGTGCAGGAACGGGGTGAACAGAGGCTGGCGGTGGTGGTGCCGGTTTTTAATGAGGAGGCGGTGCTGGCGGAGTTTCATCAGCGACTGGCAGGGGTGCTGGATGGGCTGGAGATGAAAAGTGAAATCATCTACGTCAATGATGGCAGTGTCGATGGAAGCCTGATCGAATTGCAGCGGCTGATGGCGACCGATGCCCGCATTGCCCTTGTCGATCTCAGTCGGAATTTCGGCAAGGAAATCGCCATGACCGCGGGCCTAGATCATGCGCAGGGTGATGCGGTGGTGGTGATCGATGCCGACCTGCAGGATCCGCCAGAGCTGATCCCGCAGCTGATCGAGCACTGGCAGGCCGGTTATGATGTGGTGTATGCCCAGCGCACTTCCCGACGCGGAGAGTCGGCCTTCAAAAAAACCACCGCGCATCTGTTTTATCGGCTGATGCAGAAGCTGAGCCGGGTGCATATCCCGCGGGATACGGGAGACTTCCGGCTGTTAAGCCGCAGGGCTGTGGCTGCCCTGTCCGGCTTGCGTGAGCAGCACCGTTTTATGAAAGGCCTGTTTGCCTGGATCGGTTATCCGCAGAAGGCGGTGCCCTATCAGCGGGATGCACGTTATGGGGGAGGTGCTACTAAATGGAGTTATGTCGGTTTGTGGAATTTTGCGATCGAGGGTATCACCTCGTTTAGCACCATCCCGCTGAAAGTGGCCACCTATCTGGGCACCTTGACCGCACTGGGCGCCTTTTTGTTCGGCATGTTTATGGTGGTGAAGACGGTTTTTTACGGCAATCCGGTGCCCGGCTATCCTTCCCTGTTGGTGGTTGTGTTATTCCTTGGCGGTATTCAGCTGATGGCGCTGGGGGTGATCGGAGAATACCTGGGGCGCATGTTTGATGAGACCAAGGGACGCCCCCTGTATTTGCTGAAGGACTATCGGCCGTCGACCGCAGATAAGTGATGTGGTGGCTGCTGGACGGCAGCAGTAACTGTCGATAGCCGGATGGCCTATCAATGGCACTCTCAACAACGTTCCAAGAGTGCCATTGCCGGATGACAGCTAATAGTCGAAGTCGCCGCCTATCAGTTTCTTCAGGCGTAAATCTTCCTGCAGTCTTTCGTAAACCCGCTTGGCCTTACTGCCGGTTTTGCGCTTTGATCGGTCCGACTTGTTCGAGGTATCCGAGTCATAGTGGTCATCACTACCCAGATCATCCCAGTCGTCAGAATCATTAAGACTATTCTTGGGCAAGTGATCTTTAGTAGCACTGGGTTTTGACATTTTCATCTCCTAACGCCACGCTTTTCAGACGTGGTTACAATTTACCGATTTCTATCTATACATCTCTATCTATACATCTCTATCTATACATCTCTATCTATACAACGTGTTGCCTAGCGAGCGGATTCAGGCGCCTCGTCTGCATTCTTTTGCAGCTCGATTTCCGCCAGACACTGTGCGACATATTCCTGAACGTCTTTTGGATTTTCCATTCCGGCCTGTTTGGCTTCCAGCTCACAGAACTGCTGGCTCGTCATCTCGGCCTCGCCCTCTGCGAATGCCGTGCCCGCAGACGCAAAAATAATCAGCAACATGAGGGCGGTCAAAAACGTATTCCTGTATAGGGTCATGCTCGATTTTCCTTTTGAGAAACAATGGTGTAAACGGCCAGGTCCACGCCTGATTAGGGGGAGCCGTGGCGTGCTTTTTACCGGATAATATCCGTACCGGTAAAGAGAAATATTTTCATCGTCACAATCGAATTGTTCGATCAATATATCTATACTGCACGGGCGCTTTTAACTTTCCCCGCGGACCTTCAGGAACCCAAAATCCAGTGGATACCGATCAGCTAAAGACCTTTCTGGAAGTGAGTCGGACGCATCACTTTGGGCGTGCCGCCCAGAACCTTTTTCTCAGTCAGTCGGCGGTCAGCGCCCGCATCAAGGGACTGGAGGACCAGATCGGTACGCCGCTGTTTGTGCGTAATCGCAATGACATCCAGCTCACCCCTGCCGGCCACCGGCTGTTGAGTTATTCCGAGAGCATCCTGGCCGCCTGGAATCGCGCCAAACACAATGTCGCCATTCAGGATGATATGGAGAATCTGCTGGCGGTTGCCGGTATGCCAAGCCTGTGGGATATCACCCTGCAGCAGTGGTTGCAGGCGATGCACCAACAACGGCCTGGCGTGGTAATTCATGCCGAAGTGCATGATGCCGAAGCCATCCTGAGCCGGCTCATGGAGGGCACGCTGGATCTGGGTTTTGTCTTCGAGGCGCCGCAGATGGCGAAGATCGAAACCCGGCAGATCGCGACCATCCCGTTGATCATGGTCAGTTCACATGCGGGTATTACCTGTGAAGAGGCCTTTCGCCGGGAGTATGTCCTGGTGGACTGGGGGCACACCTTTTCTATCTATCATGCCCGGCACTTTCCCGATATTGCCCCACCGCGCATCCGCCTGCCCTTGGGTCGGATTGCGCTGGAGTATCTGTTGGCCTGTGGCGGTTCCGCCTATCTGGCCGAGCCGATGGTCAGCAATGCACTCGCCGCCGGCACGCTGTTTCGAGTGGATGACGCACCGGTCATTGAGCGCTCGGCCTATGCGCTGTACGCCAGGAACGCGGAGCAGGCCGAACTGATCGAGCAGTCCCTGGCGTTGATCGTTTAGTACTCTTTACGCGATCAGCGGGAGCGTCTCGGCAAACCTCGGTTTGAAGCCGGTGCCAGGTTTCGTCCGCGCACGCGACATGCAATGCATCTTCCAAATATTGATGCCTGTCAGAGCGCCTATATTCCGTAGAATATAACTATAAAAAAACCGCGCCCAGCCGACATTGTTGGTGGCGTGGGAAGCGGCGCATACTGCGAACGCGGCTTGGATCGTTCATACACTTTTTCGTCACCAGGAAATACACGCTCAGATGACACCGGTTAGCCCCAGCCCCGACGAACTGACGGATACCTCTCCGCTGGATTATGTCATCGGTCAATTAAAGGCCGGAGACGATGCGGCGGTCGGCGCCTATCTCGTGCGCCTGCATGGGGCCGAAATATCGAGTCTCCTGGAGTCACTGCCGCCGGAGCTGCGCCAGCGGCTCTGGGCACTGCTGCCGCTGGAAATCCGTGGCGAGATCCTTACCTATCTCGGCGATGAGGTGCGCGGCAGCATCATCGGGGAGATGCGACATGCCGAGGTGGTCGCGGCCACCGAAAGCATGAATGTGGAAGACCTTGCCGAGGTCATGGAGGAGCTGCCGGAGCGGGTCAGTGAGGCGGTTCTGGAGTCGCTGGACAAGGACCGGCGTCAGCGCCTGGAGGCCGCGCTGTCGTTTGCAGACGGCACCGCAGGGCGGCTGATGAGCGCCGATGTCATCAGCGTGCGCACCGACGTGACGCTTGCCGTGGTGCTGCGTTACCTCCGCCGCCTGAAGCCGCTGCCGCAGCATACCGATGCACTGATGGTGACCGATGACTACGGCACCTACCTGGGCAAATTGACGCTGACCGATACGGTGAGCGAATCCCCCGATGCCCTGGTGGCGGATGTCATGTTGCCGTCTGCCGACTGGGTGCGGGCCGGTGCCAGCAAGCATGATGTCGCGGTTCTGTTCGAACGCCGGGACCTGATCTCCATGGCGGTGGTGGATGAATACGATAAATTACTGGGGCGCATCACCGTCGGTAACGTGGTGGATATCATCGTCGCCAAAGCCGACAAGGCCTTTCTGGCCAGCGCGGGTCTGGTGGAGGATGAGGATCTTTTTGCCGCCGTTATTCCCAGCGCCAAACGCCGGGCCGTCTGGTTGGGCATCAATCTGCTCACGGTGTTTATGGCCGCCTGGGTGATCGGGCGGTTTGAGGCGGTGCTGGAGGAGATCGTCGTGCTGGCCGTATTGATGCCGATCGTGGCGAGCATGGGCGGCATCGCCGGCAGCCAGACCCTGACGCTGACGATTCGGGGCCTGGCCCTCGGACAGGTGAGTAATGCCAACCTGCGCTGGCTGGGCAACAAGGAACTCAACGTCGGGATCCTCAACGGCATGATCTGGGCGGTGGTGGTGGCCGGCGTCACCCTGGCCTGGTTTCAGGACACCGGCATCGCCATTATTATTGCCGCCGCCATGCTGCTTAACCTGGTGGCCGCCGCGCTCTCCGGGGTGATGATTCCGGTGCTGCTGTCGCGCATGGGCATCGACCCGGCGCTGTCCGGTGCCGTGGTGTTGACCACGGTCACCGATGTGGTGGGCTTTCTGAGTTTTCTCGGACTGGCAACGCTATTTCTCTTATGAGTTTTTAGGCCCCTCATACGTTTCTCATAAGCCTTTTGCTCAGTAATCACTCCGACTTTATATATGAACTGACGGATCGATAAAGCCCGGCGCCGCCGGTCTCGGCCGCTCACGTGTTGGCGTTGCTCACAGTGACTCGAGAAATATACGCTTTCGTCTTTCGTCGCTGATAGCGGCGGCCTACAATGCGCACTACAACAAACCGACAGAAGATGTATCAATGAAAATCGCCATTCTATCCCGCAACAAAAAACTCTATTCTACCCGCCGCCTGTTCGAGGCCTGCGAGCAAAGGGGGCATGAGCCGATCGTGCTCGACGTGCTGCGCGTCTATATGGAGGTCGTGCCCAGCAAACCCGAGGTGCATTTCAAGGGTAAAACCCTGAATGCGTTTGATGCGGTCATTCCGCGCATCGGGGCCTCGGTAACGTTTTACGGCAACGCCGTGCTGAGGCAATTTGAGATGATGGGCGCCTTTCCGCTGAATGAGTCGGTGGCCATTGCCCGTTCGCGTGACAAACTGCGTTCCCTGCAGCTGCTGGCCCGTCGAGGTATCGGTCTGCCCAGCACCGGATTTGCCCATGATCCCGACGACATCAAGGATCTGATCAATATGGTCGGCGGCTCACCGCTGGTGATCAAATTGCTGGAAGGCACCCAGGGGATCGGCGTGGTGCTGGCAGAGACGAGAAAGGCGGCAGAAAGTGTCATCGAGGCCTTTATGGGACTGAAGGCCAATATCCTGGTGCAGGAATACATCAAAGAGGCGGGTGGCGCGGATATCCGTTGTCTGGTGATTGGCGACAAGGTCGTCGCCGCGATGAAGCGTCAGGCCCTGCCCGGCGAGTTCCGCTCCAACCTGCATCGCGGCGGCACGGCCTCCCTGATCAAGATTACGCCGACCGAGCGCGCCACGGCGGTCAAGGCCGCCAAGATCATGGGGCTCAATGTTGCCGGTGTGGACCTGCTGCGATCGGAGCGTGGCCCGTTGGTGATGGAGGTGAATTCGTCGCCGGGGCTGGAGGGCATAGAGGCGGCCACCGGTAAGGACATCGCGGGCCTGATTGTCGAGTTTATTGAAAAAAATGCAAAGCCGAATCGAACGCGTACCAAGGGCAAAGGTTAATCCCCATGCCTGCCCGGCCCCTCAGTATTAACGGTATCAATGTCGCCGCGGGTACCCGGGCCACGATCGACCTGCCGGTGGGGCGCCTGTACACCCATACCCCCATGACAATGCCGGTGCATGTGATCCACGGCAAACGCCCGGGCCCGCGCCTGTTCGTCAGCGCGGCCATTCATGGTGACGAGATCAATGGGGTGGAAATCATCCGTCGCCTGTTGCGGCTGCCGACCCTCAAGCGCATGAGCGGCGCCCTGATTGCGGTGCCCATCGTGAACATCCACGGGCTGCTCAACCACTCGCGTTATCTACCGGACCGGCGCGACCTGAATCGCTCGTTTCCGGGTACGGAAAAGGGCTCGCTGGCGGCGCGACTGGCCAACCTCTTCATGCAGGAGATCGTGGCGCAGAGCACGCACGGTATCGACATCCACACGGGGGCGATTCACCGCAGTAATCTGCCGCAGATCCGGGCCAATATGGATGACGCGGAGACAGAGATGCTGGCCAGGGCGTTCGAGGTGCCGGTGATTATCTCCTCCACCCTGCGCGACGGTTCACTCAGAGAGGCCGCCGCAGAGCAGGGCATCCCCATGCTGTTATACGAGGCGGGCGAGGCGCTGCGGTTTGACGAGGTGTCGATCCGTGCCGGCGTGCAGGGGGTACTCAATGTGATGCGCGCCCTGGCGATGTTGCCGGCCTCGCGCAGCAGGCCGAAAAGCCGCAGTGAGTCTGTGGTCGCACGCTCCAGCTCCTGGGTGCGCGCCTCGGAGAGCGGCATCCTGCGGACCATGGTGCCGCTCGGCGGCAGGGTGAAAAGGGACTCCCTGTTGGGCGTGGTCAGCGACCCGTTTGGTGAAATGGAAGAAAAGATCACCACCCCCTTTGGCGGCATCATCATTGGCCGCACCAACCTGCCCCTGGTGAATGAAGGTGACGCGCTGTATCACATTGCACGCTTTGAAGACGTGCATGAGGTTGAGGCCAGGGTGGATGAATTCCAGGAGGAGCATTCGCCGGAGTTCATCCTCTCGCCAAACCCGGAGAGCCCGATTATCTAGCCTGAATTTCCGGCTGCAACCTGTGCAAGCTGTTAATGGAGTGGATCAAGTGTTGGCCTGCCTGAGCGTGTGGTTTGAGTGATGAAAAATACGATGTTTGACGCGCTGAGAAGTATTGTGCAGGACGTAAATGATGCAGCCGGGCTGGAACAGGCCCTGGACATCATTGTTGCGCGCACCAGAAAGCTGATGCAGGTAGATGCGGTCTCCGTCTATTTCCGCGATAACAAGACCGACCAGCTGGTGCTGATGGCGACGGATGGCCTGAATCAGAATGCGATCGGCAAGATACGCTTTACCCTGAATCAGGGACTGGTGGGGCTGGTCATCCAGCAGCTCGAGACCGTCAATATCGAGGACGCGCACAGCCACCCCAATTATCTGTTTGTCACGGAAACCGACGAGATTTCATTCCATGGGTTTTTGGGCGTGCCGATCATTCAGCATCGGCATGCCCTGGGTGTGCTGGTGGTTCGCCAGACCCGGCGGCGGCGTTTCTCCGAAAATGACGAGACCTTCCTGGTGACCCTGGCCGCCCAGCTGGCAGGCGCCATTTCGCACGCGGAAAAAGTGGGTGAGCTCACCCAGCTGCTCGAAGGCGCGGATAAAAAATCATTCACCATAAAAGGCCTGAGTGGCGCGCCGGGCATCGCCATTGGCGAGGCGCTGGTCATCTTCCCGGCGGCGGATCTGGACGCCGTGCCGGACAGCAGCATCGGGCAGGACGAGGTCAAACTTCAAATAGAGGCCTTTTCCGGGGCGCTGGACACGGTGGCGCAAGAGTACAGGGCGCTGGGTCAGCGCATGCAGGGAGTGATCCCCAGCGAAGAGCTGGCCCTGTTTGATGTGTTTGGGCTGATGCTGAAAAGTGATTCGTTAAAAGACGCGGTGATCAGCCGCATCAGGGCCGGACAGTGGGCGCAGGGGGCCTTGCGACAGACGATTGCGGAGCACGCCAAACAGTTTGATGCCATGGAGGATGTCTACCTGCGTGAGCGGGCCGCGGATATCAAGGATATGGGGCGGCGTATCCTGACCCATTTGCAGGCGCAACAGACCGAGGCCCCGCCCGTAACCGGGCCGGTGGTGCTGGTCGGTGAGGAAGTGAGTGTTTCACAATTCAATGAGGTGCCTTTGCAGTATCTTGTCGGCATCATTTCGACAAAGGGCTCGTCGTCATCGCATGTCGCCATCCTGGCCGCGGCCCTGGGCATTCCCGCGGTCATGGGAGTGGATGATTTACCGGTCAGTCGCATCAAGGGCCAGCAGATCATTGTTGACGGCTCTAGCGGCCAGATTTATGTCAAGCCATCCGCCGGTATCCTGGACGAGTTCCAGCGACTGATCGCAGCGGAGCAATTGCTGGATGAAGAGCTGCACGAGCTGATCGACAAGCCCTCTGCAACGCGGGATGGCGCACCGATCTCCCTGCAGGTGAACACCGGCCTGCTGGCGGATATCTCGCCCTCACTGCAGAGTGGTGCGGAGGGCGTCGGCCTGTACCGCACGGAAATCCCGTTTCTCATGCGCGACGGTTTTCCGGGTGAGGATGAACAGACAAAAATCTATCAGCAGGTATTGCGCAGTTTTGCGCCACGCCCGGTCACCTTCCGCACCCTGGATATCGGCGGCGACAAGGCCCTGCCCTATTTCCCGGTGGTTGAGGATAACCCGTTCCTGGGATGGCGCGGGATACGCATCATGCTGGATCATCCGGAAATCTTTCTGACCCAGCTCAGGGCCATACTCAGGGCCAATGTTTACGGCAACAACCTGCGCCTGATGTTGCCGATGATCAGCGATATCGGTGAGGTGGACGAGTCGCTTGAGCTGATCGGAAAGGCGCACGGCGAACTGAAAAAAGAGGGAGTCGATATTCCCTATCCGAGTATTGGCGTGATGATCGAGGTGCCCTCGGTGATCTCGCTGATGGCGGCAATCGCCAGGCGCGTGGATTTCTTTTCGGTAGGCAGTAATGATCTGACCCAGTATCTGCTGGCGGTAGATAGAAATAACAAACGGGTGGCGAAACTCTATACCTGTCTGCACCCGGCGGTGTTGAGTTCCATCCAACAGATAGTAGATGTTTCTCGACGGCTGGATAAACCGCTCAGCGTCTGCGGGGAGATGGCCGGTGATCCGGCCTCGGCCCTGGCGCTGGTCGGCATGGGGGTGAACAATCTGAGTATGAGTGCGGGCAGCCTGTTGCGGGTGAAGTGCACGATCCGCGCGTTTAGCCGACAGCAGGCCAGTGCCCTGGTGGGCGAGGCGCTGGCGATGGAAAGGTTTTCGGATATCCACCAGTTATTTAATAATGCCCTGATTCAGGCAGGCCTGGGTGGGCTGGTGAGAAGCGGAAAATGATGGGGCGACAGGCTGCTGCCAGCGGCCAAAAGCGGTTGCAGTATTTGCAGCATAGTTTGCAGCATAGTTTGCAGCACTGTTTGTAGCAGTGAAGAGAAAGGAAATGCCGGTGTTAAGTATCGAATATATAGATCTATTGAAGGCGATGATACGTCAGCCCAGTGTGGTTGGCGCCGAGCATTCATTCTTTCGGGTGTTGCAGCGTGAGCTGGAAGAGCGCGGTGCGAAGGTCACCTGGTATGACGGACTGCTGGTCGCCCAGGGCAAGAACCCGTTCAGCACCATGTTCTCCGCGCACATCGATCGCCATGGCCTGATCTGCACCGGTCCGGATGAATTCCAGTATGCCGCCTTTATCGCCGCCAACCGCTCTGATCTGTTAAACAATTCTGTCTCCGAGGAATTGATGTCAAAAATTACCGGGCGCTTCCAGTCGGTGCCGGTATTCGCCTACGAGCCCTGGTCGGGTGCCTACCGCGGTAAGGGCATTATCAAGAAATCCTATGTGTGTGAATTCAGAAACAACCTGATCTTCGAGATCGAGGGGCTGGGTAACGTGGTGGCGGGCACCCCGGTGGCGTTTAAGGATAAGCTGAAAATCAATAATGCCCGGCTGGAAGGCCAGCTGGATAATGTACTGACCGCTGCGGCGATTGTGCACCTGTTCAGTCTCGGCTTCGAGGGCACCGCCTTTTTTACCGCCCAGGAAGAGGCCGGCAAGAGCTGGCACTATCTGCTGGAATGGTTTCGCCGGTTTGGCGGTTCGACGAATCGACTGTTCGTGGTGGACACCAGTCCTTTTCCCAACGTCGAGTCGGCAAATCGGCAGCTGCTGGTGTTGCGGGAGAAGGATGCCAATGCCGCCTTTAATAAAGAGGCGACGCTGCTGATTGAAAATCTGTGCCGCAAACACGCGATCAGCTTTGTCTACAAAGATCGATACGTCGAGGCGGATAACGCCCGCCTGATCAGCATCGGCGAGGCGCCCCATTCGCTCGGCAGTACCGAGATGGGCCGCATCATCGCGGCCTCGAAGGGGCTGGTGGATGGCACTACCATACAGATACCGACCAATGGCTATCACACCATGGAAGAGTCGGTATCCTGCGATTCCGTGGATGCCTTTATCCAGTTACTGACGGCCTTGTTCACTGAAAGCCTGTGAACGCCAGGCGCTGCTGGTGACGGCTACTGAGTGGCCTGCAGGCGCTGGCTGATGCTGCGAAAACGCGCGGCCTCCTGCAACTTGCCGAGGCGCTGGTAGAGCAGCATCAGGTTGTAGCTGGCGACAAAATTGTTGGGGTCTGTCTGATAGGCCCGTTGATAAAATTCCAGCGCCTGCTGGGTGTTGTTGCGCGCCAGGGCGTTGTTGCCCAGGCCCACCCAGGCCGATGAGCGCCTGGGGTCGCGGCGCAGAATCTCGCGATAGAGTTCCTCACTCTTGTTGGCATTGCCGCTCTGTCCATAGAGCAGGGCCGCATTCTCCTGGAAGTCGAGCTGGTCGGATAGCTCCGGCGCCAGCTGCATCGCCCGCAGATAAAGGTCGATGGCGTAATCGGTATTATTCTCCCGCGACTGGGCGGCGGCGAGGCCGGCAACGGGCTTAAACGATTCGGGGCTGGTCTTCATCGCCTGGGTGTAAAAGGCGATATCATTCTGCCAGTCATCCGTCTCGACCAGGCTGAGCATGCTGAAGCTCAGCAGCATGATGGGGGTGATGGCCTTGACGGAGGCCGCGCTGATCCTTGGCGCGCTGCGCTCGGCCGGGCTGGCGTTTGCCAGCCCCTGGGTATGGTGGATCAGCCAGGCAATCAGCAGCGCGACACCCACCGAGGGCAGATACAGTACGCGGGTGGCGAATACCGGTTCGGCGAACAGGGCGATGGGTAGTGCGGGTAACAGGAAGAGGATGATCCATGCCACGGCCAGCAGGTACAGTCTGTGGCCATGGCGCATTGCCCGCTGCAGATAGAACAGGCCGCCGCCGATCAGTAGTCCGCCGGTGAGCAGCGCCAGGCTGCCGACCCGGGGCGACGAGTAATAATATTCCAGCGGCCAGGGCAGGAAGAGTAACTGTATGTAGTGGGCGAAGAACTCCAGCAGTAGCGGCCAGTTGTGAAAATCCATGCGTGACCACAGCCCCGACTCGCCGCCATCCAGGGCGTTGCTGCGCAATACAAGGTACAGGGCCAACAACAGCACGTAGGGCAGGTAGCGTAACAGGGCGGCGGGTGTTTTCAGCGCGCTGCGATGAAACAGCGCGTCATAACTGATGAGCAGCAGCGGCAACAGCAGGGCGGTCTCCTTGGAGAGCAGCGCCAGCGCGTAACACAGTGGCGCGCCGATGGCGGCCAGCGGCGCGGCCCCCTGTCGTGAACGGCGGTGCAGCAGAAAGCCGCCGAGTAGAAACAGGGAAACCAGGGGGTCGGTGAGGCCGGCGATCCAGCTCACCGATTCGACGTGTACCGGGTGCACGGCAAAGATGGCGCTGGCCATGCCGGCGGTCATGCGCGATGCCGATGTCCAGAACCCGCTGATCAGCAGGTACACCAGGATGGTGTTGATGCCGTGCAGCACCAGGTTGAGGGCGTGATAGGCAAAGGCGTTATCGCCCCATAACCGGTGGCCTATATTGAGGGTGAGCAGGAACAGGGGGCGATACAGACTGTGGTCGTTGAGGCCGCTCTCGCCGGCCAGGTCGGTATTGGCCCACACCCCGGCGGTGAAATAGTCGGGGATATACTGGCTGTCGGTGATCCGGCTGTTTTCCTTGATGACCGGCCAGTCATCCATGACATAATCGCCCGTCAGCCCGCGGCCGAACACCAGCAGGCAGAGCAGGAATAACCAGGCGGGCAGCGATTTGTTAGCGAGTGTGCGCATGGGGAGTAGAGGTCGCGTCGAGGGTGATAGTGAAAACCATAATGGAAACCATAATGGAAACCAGAGTGCCGGTCATTATGCCCAAAAAAGGGGGCGCGTGTTAGCCCGCGCACCCTGTCTCCGTCACCGCGTTGTGGTTTTGTGGTTTCGTCCGCTTTGCGTAAAATGGGATGCCGCCACACGGCGGCATCGTTTGAATGAAGGTTATCTATGAAATATCTGTCAGTGCCGGTGTGGTTGGGTTTTTGGGTGGCAACGTTGGCCTCACAGGCCGTGGCCGGATTTGATGAGGCGGTCACCGCCGCCAATGATGGCAACTTTGCGCTGGCCTATGGTGAATTTTCCGCCCTGGCCGAGCAGGGGGATGCGCGCGCCCAGCAGGCCCTGGCCTGGATGTATTACGAAGGACAGGGACGGCCGCGCGATTATGGGCAGGCGGTGTACTGGTATCAAAAGGCGGCCGAGCAGGGCAATGTTACGGCGCAGATCAACCTGGCCCAGATGTATGCCTACGGCCAGGGGGTGGTGCAGGACTTTGCCCAGGCGGCGCACTGGTGGGAGCGGCTGGCCGAGCAGGGCGACAGCCGGGCGCAGTCGGCCCTGGCCGGGCTGTACTATCAGGGTGTGGGCGTGGTGCAGGATATCGCCAGGGCACTGGCCTTGTGGGGCGAGGCCGCCCGGCAGGGCATTATCGATGCGCAGCGTAATCTGGGCCTGTTGTACGGCAAGGGTCAGGGTGTGCCGCAGGATGATGTGCAGGCCTATGCCTGGCTGAGTGCCGCCGCGCTACAGGATGACGGCACGGCAGCGCAGAGCCGCGATTACGCCCTGTCGCAATTGACGGCCGAACAGCGCAACGCCGCCGAGGCCCTGGCAAAAGAGTATGCGGAAAAATACGTCGAGCCGTTCCGGGAAAAGAATGCCAGGCCGCATTGATTGATGCGCTAATTTTTGGTCCGGACACTTGGTGCAATGTTTGTCGCAGCGGGTATCGCTTGCATCGCCGATCCGGCATTCATCTCTTCACTCAACGAGTGATCCATCCTTTCTAACAAGGCGAAACGCCCCATGCCCATCCCCGCCCGTGATCAACAGATTCGCATGGCCCACACCAGCCTGATTCATCGTCTTTAATGCCGGAAGTGACGCATGCCGGTAAACACCATGGCGATGCCGTGTTCGTCGGCGGCGGCAATCACCTCGTCGTCGCGCATGGAGCCGCCGGGCTGGATTACCGCGCTGATGCCGACCTCGGCGGCGCTGTCCAGGCCGTCGCGGAAGGGGAAGAAGGCGTCGCTGGCCATCACCGACCCCTGCACCACCAGCCCCGCATCGGCTGCCTTGATGGCGGCGATGCGCGCGCTGTACACGCGGCTCATCTGGCCGGCGCCGACGCCGATGGTCATGCCGTCCTTGCCGTAGACGATGGCGTTGGACTTGACGAACTTGGCGACCTGCCAGGTGAACAGCAGGTCCCGCATCTCCTGTTCGCTGGGCGCGCGCTGAGTGACTACTTTTAGTTGGTCCTGGCTGACCATGCCCAGGTCGCGGTCCTGCACCAGCAGGCCGCCGGTGACGCGTTTGTAGTCTAAACCAGAGCTGCGCTGACGATCCCACTGGCCGCACTCCAGCACCCGCACGTTGACCTTCTCCGCCAGTACCGGCTTGGCGTCATGGTTGATGCTGGGGGCGATGATCACCTCCACAAACTGACGCTCGATGATGGTCCTGGCCGTCTCGGCGTCCAGTGGCCGGTTGAAGGCGATGATGCCGCCAAAGGCCGAGGTGGGGTCGGTGCGGTAGGCCTGCTCGTAGGCCTGCAGCAGGCTGTCAGCAATCGCCACGCCGCAGGGATTGGCGTGCTTGACGATCACGCAGGCGGTCTGTTCGAACTGCTTGACGCACTCCAGCGCGGCATCGGTATCCGCGATGTTGTTGAAGGACAGCTCCTTGCCCTGCAGCTGCACGGCGGTGGAGACGGAGGCCTCGGCCGTTTTTGTTGCGGAAGGGGTTTCGACATAGAAGGCGGCCTTCTGATGCGGATTTTCGCCATAGCGCAGTGCCTGTGCCTTGCGGAACTGGCGATTGTGGGTGTGGGGAAAGTCGTCCTTGCTGCCGTCCAGCCGGGTCGCGCCGAGATAGTTGGCGATGGCCCCGTCGTAGGCGGCGGTGTGTTCGAAGGTCTTGGTGGCGAGGGCAAAGCGGGTGGTCGCATCGACGACGCCATGGTTGTTTTTCATTTCGTCGATGACGCGCGGGTAGTCACCGGCGTCGACCACCACGGTCACGGCGTTATGATTCTTCGCCGCCGCGCGCAACATGGTGGGGCCGCCGATGTCAATGTTTTCGATGGCCGTGGGCAGGTCGCAATCGGGCCGGGCCACGGTCTGCTCGAAGGGATAGAGGTTCACCACCACGAGGTCGATGGCGGCGATGCCGTGCTCGGCCATCACCGTATCGTCGATCCCGCGTCGACCCAGCAGGCCGCCGTGAATTTTGGGATGCAGGGTCTTGAGCCGCCCGTCCATCATCTCCGGAAAGCCTGTGTAATCCGAGACCTCGATGACGTCCACGTCATTGTCGGCCAGCAGGCTGGCGGTGCCGCCGGTGCTGAGGATTTCCACACCGAGTGCACGTAACTCGCGGGCAAATTCTACGATGCCGGTTTTGTCGGAGACGCTGATGAGGGCACGTTTGATAGCTGTCATGTTTGAACCTGTGTTTTCTTGTCGATGTTTCGAAAAATCTGGAAATTAATGATCCAGTATTTTGTAGGGTGGGCACCGCTCACCGTCATGTTTCGCTCAACGTCGTCGCCAAAGTATAAATGGTGGGCAGTGCCCACCCTACGGTGGTTGCAAAAAACCGTTGCTAAAAACAAAGGGGCCGCAAGGGCCCCCATGACCTTATGTTGCCAAGGTCTAGTTAAGGTCGTATTGCTTGAGTTTTTTGCGCAGGGTGCCGCGGTTGAGCCCCAGCACCATCGCCGCTTTGCTCTGGTTACCGCGGGTGTAATGCAGCACGCTTTCCAGCAGGGGTTGTTCGATCTCCTGCAGCACCATCTGGTACAGGTCGGCGGGCGGATGCCCGTCGAGGTCGTTGAAATAACCCTCTAGCATGGATTTGATGTGGCCACTTAACGGGACATTCTGCTCCTCTTCCCGGTGGTCGCCGATTGCCCCTACGGCGGAGTCGATGCTTTGAAAATGAATAGTCATGCGGCTAGTTCCTCCCGAACCAACAGGTCCTCAAAAAAGTCTTTGGTGATTTGTAATTGTTGTTCTACGGTCTCAACCCGATTGACCGCCTGGCGAAATGCCCCGCCGTGCCGTTGCCCCTTGCTGTACCAGGAGATATGTTTGCGCGCCATACGCACCCCTGTGTGCTCCCCATAAAACGCATACAGGTTTTGCAGATGTTCGAGCAGGATATCGCGTACCTCGGTCAGCGAGGGTTCCGGCAGTTTTTCCCCTGTTTGCAGGTAGTGATCGATCTCACGGAAGATCCAGGGACGCCCCTGGGCCGCGCGGCCGATCATCACTGCATCTGCCCCGGTGTAGTCTAACACCCGTCTTGCCTTTTCCGGCGTGTCGATGTCGCCATTGGCGACCACCGGAATGTTGATCGCCGCCTTGATGGCGGCGATGGTCTCGTACTCGGCCTCGCCCTTGTAGGCACAGGCGCGAGTCCGCCCGTGCACGGCCAGGGACTGGATGCCGGCACTCTCGGCGATGCGGGCAATCGCCACACCGTTGCGATTGCTGGTATCCCAGCCGGTACGAATTTTGAGGGTGACGGGAATGTCCACCGCGCCGACCACGGCGTCGAGGATTCTGGCCACCAGTGTTTCATCTTGCAGCAGCGCCGAACCGGCCGCCACATTACAGACCTTCTTCGCCGGGCAGCCCATGTTGATGTCGATTAGCTGGGCGCCGTTGTCGGCGTTATAGCGGGCCGCCTCGGCCATCATCTGCGGGTCGGCGCCCATGATCTGTACCGAACGCGGATCGGATTCGCCGTCATGATTGGCGCGGCGTTTGGTCTTCTCCGAGCCCCACAACAGGGAATTGGAGGCCACCATCTCGGACACGGCCATGCCCGCGCCCAGTTTTTTGCACAGTTGCCGAAAGGGGCGATCGGTGACGCCCGCCATGGGCGCGAGGATGAGCTGGTTACTGAGTGTATAGGGACCGATCTGCATGATTGTGTGACGTTTGTTAACACCCTGAGATGATCGACAAAACGGGTCGTGTGGAAACGTAACGCGCGCGTTGTCTGAAAAACGAGCAGGCAATCTTACTCTGAACCTACAGGGGAGAAAAGATGCTGGGGGGGATTTTTTCGGCAGGCCCGGTGGCAATACCCCGGACCTGCCAGGCTTACGTCAGCGGCCGGGTGTTGCGGGGGTCCAGCTCGGCGCTGAACTCGTAATTGACGGCGGCCTTGCCGGGGTCGACCAGTTCCAGTTCGATGCGCACCGGCATGTCGGGGGTCATGCCGGCGGCGAGGTCGGCGTTATTGCTCAGGTACTCGCGGGGCGTGAAACGCCGTAGCGCCATCGGTTTGCCGTTGATGTCCGAGAACACCACCGTCACCAGGGGGTAGGGCTGCACGAAGCTGGCGTGATTGATGAGGCTGGTGCTGGCGATCAGCGCCTTGCGGGCCGAGGGGTGCGAGCGGACTTCACGGCCGATGATCTCAATCTGCGCGATGTCGTAGGGCTGGCTCAGGCTGCAGCCGGCCAGCTGGCAGAGCTGGATCAGCCAGGGGCGCAGGCTGGCGTCCCTGGCGAGTTCGTCACGGCTGAAATACGCCATCTGTAGCACCAGGGTCAGTATCAGCAGCAGGCTGCCGACCACCCAGGGTGTCCGGGAGGGGCGCAGCTGCTCGGCCCTGGCGGCATGCAGGTCATCCAGGATGAGTTGGGGGACGTTGAGGGTCTGTTGGCTGTCCGGCGGTGGAGTCTCATCGGTGTTCGCCGCTGCGCTCGGGCGGGGGCCGATGGCGGCCTCGACCTCGGCCGCGGCCGCGGCGAGTTCCGCAAAGTCGTCGACCTCCGAGGCCTCTGCCGCGGCCCGGTCGATGGGTGCGTCGGTGGCGATGGCGTCAGTATCCAGCGGGTCTGCGGTGCCGGGGGCCGGTATGTCGCGATAGGCGGCCGCGTCGATCGGCGCAAGGTCGGCCTCTTCAATGATGATGGGCTGGCTGTCGCTGTCGAAATCGGCTGGTCCACCGTGGCCGAAGGCGGTGAGTGGTTCGGCGCTGCGCTCGTCCGGCGTCGCCTCGGTCGCGGACAGGAAGGCGTCCAGCTCGGCCAGCTCGTCGGCGGCGTCGAGGGCTATCTCGGCGGCGAACGCGTTGTCGAACTCGGTGTCGATCGTCTCCCGCTCGTCGACGCCATGCCCGTCCAGGGCGGTATCGCTGAAGGCATCGGCCGTGGCGGGTTCACTGCGGTCGATGTGGTCGGTGTCGAAATCAGTGCTCGCTCCGGCGGTCCCGTCGTGTCCGTCGGCGTTGATGTTGCTATCGATATCAATATCGACATCGGCATCAATTTCAATATTGGCGGCATCGAGGGCGGTCTGGCTGTCGGCCGACAGGAATTCCTCGAAGCGGTCAATCTCCTCGCTGGGCAGGGTGTGCTGGCTGGCCTCGGCAATGATCTCGCTGAAGATATCGGTATCCGGTGTGTCGCTGGTGGTGACGGTGCTTGCGTCGAGCACGGTATCGAGATCGGTGTCGGGGCTCGCGGATTCGGCATGGGATGTGGCCAATCCCTCGTCGCTGTCGGTGATCGTGGTGGTCGGGCTGTCGTCGGCCGCTTCGCTGGCGCCATCCGCCGTCGGCGCGGCGGCGAGTCCATCGTCGTCCCAGAGGGCGGCATGGCCGCTGTCATGGCCGGGCGATGGGGGTGTGTTGCTCACGCTGGGGAGATCGTCGCTCAGGTGGTCCAGGGCACTGAAAACCGTCAGGCACTGCCCGCAGCGCACGTCGCCATTGGCGGCCTTGAGCTGCGCGGTGGAGAGCTGAAAGATGGCGTCGCAATGCGGGCACTGGGTATACATAGTGGATGTTCCGGGTACTGACCGTTCAGTCCTGCGTTTGACGAATGGCGCTGATCTTGGCCTGTTCCGCCGGCGGCACCTCGATGTGCCTGAATTCAAACCGCGAAAAGGAGCTGGTGGTCTCGACCAGTCGCGTCAGGCGCACATACTCTAGCGTAGTTTGCCGGTTGAGTACCAATTGGGTGCCGAGGTCGTAAATGCTGGCCGGGACCAGCAGGCTGTCTGGCGTGTGGTCTGCGGTGGGGTTCTCCGGGCCTTCGATCAGCAGGCTGCGAAAATATTCGCCACCGCTGCCGGCGCCGCCAATGGCCCGTACCGCGATGGGGATGGCGGTGTCGGTGAGGGTCATGACGCCGATATCGAAATCGCTGCCCGGGTCGTCCTGCAGCCAGCGCAGCGCCCCCACCGTCCAGTGCTGATGTTGTGGGTCGGTAGGAAAGGCGACCAGGGCCCCGACCCGGGTGCGTGACTGGGTCTCCGGCAGGCGGCGCAGCGCCATGCCGCCGGCGCTCTGGTTGATGCATAGCCAGGCTTCGACCCGGAAATTCGCCATGCTGGCCTCGCGCCGGTCGCGGGCCTGAATTTCGGTGTCATGAATGGCGTCCCAGACATCGACCGTGCCACCGAAGTGGGACAGACGGGTGGTGTCGGTGCCCAGCGGGCCGGTGCTGCCGAGCGCGGCCGATGCCCAGCCATCATCGGTGGGGACCAGTTGCAGCCCATTGCCGACCTCCTGTGGCCGGTGGTAATGGATTTCATGTTTCTCCGGTGTGAAGTCGATCTTGCCCCCCATGAAATGGTGGCAGGCATCCAGTCCGAGGCATAACGAGACCGTGCTGTCCCGGTCATCTTCTCGCTGATCGCGGCGTTCCGAGCGGCCCTGCCAGGCGGCCCGCAGCCGGGTCAGCAGGTCGCGTCGCAGGCGTTCGGCAATGGTGAGCGGCAGCCCGCCCTGGCCCTTTTGATCCACGCTGGCGCTGATCTCGTCGAGCTTTTCCTGCAGTTTGCGGATATCCAGAAAACGACCATCGACGGGGCGGAAGCGGGCATAACCGGTGGCCACCGCCGGGGGGCGTTCGCCCGCCAGGTCGATAACGATATCGCCGGTCTCGGCCAGGGTGACCTTTTTGGTGAGCATGCGACAGCCCAGGGTCCACTTTTCCAGATAACCGTAGATCAGCGCCGCCTGTCCGGGCATCAAATGATTCGGCGTGGTGAGCGCCAGCAGGGCAACCCGCAGATAACCGTGTTGCACGGTGGCGAAGGGGTTCTCGGCTTCCCCGCGGCAGGCATTCTCCGCCAGTACCCGGGTATGCAGACCGTTGCGTTCGGCCAGTTGATAGGTGCGGTGCAGCTCGCCCCACAGGCCTGGCGGGGGCGGCGCGTATTGCGAATAGGCCTCCAGTAGCTGCTGGCCCATCTGGTCGATGCTGAGCCGCAGGGCGGCCACCAGCAGGTTGATGCTCATGTCGTTATCCACGGTCACCGCATCGGCGACCACCCGCTTATAGGCAAAGGCAGTCTCATCCAGTAGCTGGGCGGCCAGATCGGCCTGGGCGCGGGCATTGCTGCGCAGTGGCAGGGATTCGTTTTGATAATAATTGCGCAGCTGTTTGATGGTGTGATCGACCACAGGCTGCAGGATGATAGCGGCCCGCAGGCGCGTCGCTGCGGGCAACTGGCAGCGGTTGTAGCGCTGCAGCAGGGCCAGCAACAGCGGTGCCGTGGACTGGGCATTGATGGTGGGCTGGGCGGCGACCCACGCGCTGAGCGCCGCCGGTTGCGGCTGCAGGCCGCCGGCGTCAGTCTGCTGCTCGGGCAGTCGGTATTTGAGTGGATTCATTGGCCGCTGCACCTGGTGTGATGTGGATCGCGTATGGATTGGGAGAGTGATCGGCAATGCGGCCGGAATGTTTAGTCGGAAAGGGGCTAACAGCCTGTTTTTGTAGGGGATCCAGCGAGGCTTGGGGGTGAGGAGCTCACAGGCTCTCAGTCGAGGCGTCGCCCGTTGAGGCGCACCCATTCGTCCCGGTAGACGGCGGGCTGCATCGCAAACCAGGGCGCATAACAGGCGGCGACCTGCTCGGCCTGTTCGGCGAGGATGCCGGACAGCACGATGTGGCCACCGGGGGTGACATGGGCCGCAAACCGTTCGGCAAAATCCATCAGCGGCTGGGCGAGGATGTTGGCCAGCAGCAAGGGGGTCCGGACGGCGGGCAGGGCATTGGGCAGGACGACGCTGATGCTGTCGGCGACGTGATTTTTTTCGGCGTTGTCGCGGGTGGCGATCAGCGCCTGCGGGTCATTGTCCACCGCCCACACATGCCTCGCCCCCAGTTTGGCCGCGGCCACTGCGAGGATGCCGGAGCCGCAGCCATAGTCGATGACTTCATCGTGCTCAGCGCCGTTGGCATCCAGCCACTGCAGGCACAGGGCAGTGGTGGGGTGGGTGCCGGTACCAAAGGCGAGCCCGGGGTCTAACAGAATGTTGATGGCCTCGGGCTGCGGCGCCTGGGTCCAACTGGGCACGATCCACAGGCGTTCACCAAAGGGCATGGGCCGGAAGCTGTCCATCCATTCGCGCTCCCAGTCCTTGTCTTCCAGCGGCGAGATGCGGTGAGCGGGCAGGGGCCTGGGGGCGATGGCCTGGCGGACGTGATCCAGCACGGCCGACATATCGGCGCCGGCATCGAACAGGCCGATGATGCGGGTGCGGGACCACAGCGGGGTCTCGCCCACCGGCGGTTCGTACAGCGGTTGATCGGCGCTGTCGAGGAAGGTGACCGCATTGGCGCCGGCGGCGCTGAGCAGGTCCGAGAACCGCTCAGCGTCATCCTCCAGGGTTTCGAAGATAAGTTGTAGCCAGGGCATATAAAGGGCAGGGGAAAGGGGAAAGATAAAAGGGCAAAGTGAGAGGCGGGGTGTGGTTAACTTTTACCTTTCCCCTTTACTCTTTTATCTGCCCTTTATTGTCCCAGCTTTTTCTCCAGGTAATGGATGTTGGTGCCGCCGGCGGCAAACGCGGCGTCGGTGAAGATCTCCTGCTGCAGCGGGATATTGGTTTTGATGCCTTCGATAACGCACTCGCCCAGGGCCGTGCGCATGCGCGCCATGGCGATCTCGCGCGTGTCGCCGTGCACGATGAGTTTGCCAATCATGGAGTCGTAATAGGGCGGTACCTTGTAGCCGTTGTAGATGTGCGAATCGACGCGCACGCCCAGGCCGCCCGGGGCATGAAACTGGCTAATGGTGCCAGGGGAGGGCATGAAGGTTTTCGGATCCTCGGCATTGATGCGGCATTCAAAGGCATGGCCGCGAATCTTGATGTCATCCTGCTGATAGCCCAGCGGCAGGTTGGCGGCGATGCGAATCTGCTCCTTGATGAGATCCACGCCGGTAATCATCTCGGTGACCGGGTGTTCCACCTGAATGCGGGTGTTCATCTCGATGAAATAGAATTCGCCGTTTTCGTACAGGAATTCAAAGGTGCCCGCGCCGCGATAACCGATCTTGCGACAGGCCTCGGCGCAGCGCCCACCGATTCTGGCGCGGGTCTCTTCACTGATGCCCGGTGCCGGTGCCTCTTCGCAGACCTTCTGATGGCGTCGCTGCATGGAGCAATCACGTTCACCCAGGTGAATGGCATTGCCGTGCTGGTCCGAGAGCACCTGGATCTCCACATGGCGTGGATTTTCCAGATACTTTTCCATGTACACCACGCCGCTGCCAAAGGCCGCCTGGGCCTCGGCGGTGGTGAGGGAAATGGCGTTCAGTAGCGCCGCCTCAGAGTGCACCACACGCATGCCACGACCGCCGCCGCCGGCCGCGGCCTTGATGATGATCGGGTAGCCGATCTCTTTGGCGATACGCATGTTGGTCGAGGGATCGTCGCCCAGCGGTCCGTCGGAACCCGGCACACAGGGCACGCCGGAGGCGCGCATCGCGGCGATGGCGGAGACCTTGTCACCCATCAGGCGGATGGTCTCGGGTTTGGGGCCGATGAAGGTAAAACCGCTCTGCTCGATGCGTTCGGCAAAGTCGGCATTTTCCGCGAGGAAGCCATAGCCCGGGTGAATGGCCACCGCATCGGTGACTTCCGCCGCACTGATCAGCGCCGGGATGTTGAGATAGCTGTCCGTGGAAGAGGCGGGACCGATGCACACGGTTTCATCCGCGAGGCGCACGTGTTTCAGATCCTGATCGGCCTCGGAGTGCACGGCAACGGTCAGAATGCCCATCTCTTTACAGGTGCGTAGAATGCGCAGGGCGATTTCCCCGCGGTTGGCAATAACGATTTTATCAAACATGGCGTGGTATTTATCTAGTTGGGTTTGGTTACGTTTGTATCAGCGAGAGCAGCATGCGCTAAATCGTGTTAGGTGTTTTAGCGTTCAGTCTGCGGCGGATGCCTGGCACAATGCCTTATTCGATGATAAACAGGGGCTGGCCATATTCAACCGGCTCGCCGTTTTCAACCAGGATGGCCTTGATGGTGCCGGCCTTGTCGGACTCAATCTGATTGAGCAGTTTCATTGCCTCGATGATGCACAGCGTGTCACCGACGCTTACGCTTTGGCCGACTTCCACAAATGGCTTGGAACCCGGTGAAGATGCCCGGTAGAAGCTGCCGACCATCGGCGACAGGACCTTATGGCCGCTGACTTCCGGTGCTGCGCTGCCGGGTTCAACGGCGGCTGCCGGTGCGGCGGGCGCTGCCGCGAACACTGGCGCAGGTGCAGGGGCCGCAAAAACGGTGCCGGAACCGTGCCGGCTGATGCGTACCGATTCTTCGCCCTCATGAATTTCCAGTTCGGAGATATTGGATTCTTCCAGTAGTTCGATGAGTTTTTTTACTTTGCGTATGTCCATGGTTGGCTTCTTTATATCCGGTTGAGTGGGTCGATTCCTGCGGCGTGTGAAAAGCCGGCCTGAAAGGACTGTTAATGGATTACATTGAAAATGTCTGGTTAATGGGAGCTATCCGTTGAGCTGTGCGATCGCCGCATCTAACGCCAACTGGTAGCCCTGCGCGCCCAGCCCGCTAATCACGCCGACGGCAATGTCCGAAAAATAGGAGTGCTGGCGGAAGGCCTCACGGGCATGCACGTTGGACAGATGCACCTCGATGAAGGGAATGGCGACGCCCGCTAGCGCATCGCGTAGCGCAACGCTGGTGTGGGTGAAGGCGGCCGGGTTGATGATGATGAAGGCCACCTGGTGCGCCCCTGCCTGGTGGATGCGATCCACCAGCTCATGTTCGGCGTTGCTCTGAAAATGGCTGAGGCTGTGGCCAGCGGCCTCGGCGGCCATGCCCAGGGCGATGTTGATCGCGTCGAGGCTGGTGTGCCCGTAATGGGTGGGTTCGCGGCTGCCGAGCAGGTTGAGGTTGGGACCGTTGAGAACAAGGATATTGGCCATGATGGTTGTCTGCTCGTTAGCCTGCTCGTTATCGGCGCTCTGGTTGGTAACATATCGGCGCTGTGTGATGCGCCGGCGGAGTTGGCGTTATCTTGTCGCCAATCTCCGTGAAAATCCGGGTAATTGCGGTGAACGCGTTTCGTTTCCCGCAACAATGCAGGGATTATGTCCCAATCAGCCGCTGATGTCCAGATTTTTGAGATTTTGGCGGGGATCGCCGAAGTTGTCCCTGATTTCAACCCAAACTGGTGGAAACTTCAGATTGAGGCGGATGGGGTGGTCTACAGCAATGGGTGGATGGCGTCCTCGACCATGGGGCGCGTCATCTCGCCGCGCTGGATGAAACGGATCATGCCCTGGCGGTCGATCACCACCGTGTAGGGCAGGGCGCCGAAACGGTTACCGTATTGTTTGGCGGTGTCGATGGCGTCATTTTCACCGAGCAGCATCGGGTAATTGATGCCGTAGGTGTCCATGAAGTCCTGCACCTTGTCGGCATCGTCAATGGCGACGCCGACGAACTGCAGTCCGGTGGCGCCGTAGTGTTCCTGCAGTTCGACAAACAGGGGTGTCTCGCTGCGACAGGGTGGACACCAGGTGGCCCAGAAATTGAGGATCACCACCTTGCCGGCCCATTCGTGCGAGCTGTGCGGGACGCCGTTGATATCCGACAGGCTGAATTCTGGCGCCGGTCGCTGCACCATGGACTGTGCCGCCTCCCGTCCCTGGGCGTTGCCGGTGAAATGATCGAGTAACAGTTGGCCGCCCCACATGCCGCCCGCGAAGGTCAGGAGGTAGGCGGCGATACGTAGCGGTTTTTTCATGCGTGTCGATCGGTGCTGGTCAAAGCTTGTTGAGCGTGGCGATAAATTCTTCCGGGGTTCTGAAGCCATAAAAATTCAGATCCTTGCGGGCATTGCCGTCTTTGTCAAAAAACAGCATGGCCGGCGGGCCAAATACCTTGTAGCGTTTTTTGATCGCCTCGGTCTCGGCATTGTTGGGGTCCTCTACATCCACCTGCAGCAACACAAATTTTTCACGCAGAATCTTTTGTACCTGTGGATTGGAGAAGGTCGCCTTTTCCATGCGCCGACAGTCGGTGCACCAGGTGGCGTAATAGTCCAGCATCACGGCCTTGCCGGCGGCCCGGGCCTTTGCCAGCTCCCGGTCCAGGTCGGCGGTGTTGCGTAACTGGATGAACAGGTCGTGCGGCTCAACCGTGGCGCTCTGCACCGCCCCTCCCTGGCCGGCCCCCAGGTTGATGTGTGACATGTCCAGCGGCTGCATGATGTCGCGGTTACCCAGTACGCTGCCGAGCAGGGCCAGTACACCCCAGATGAGCACCACGATGCCGAGGCCTTTCCACAGATAGCGCCAGTTGCTGGTGCCTTCCGGCAGGCTCTGCGTCGCCCCCATGTACACGCCGCAGACGATGAAGAAAATGGACCATAGCAACAAAATGGGCACGGCCTGCAGGGGGGTCAACAGGTAGATGGCGACACCAATCAGCAAGGCGCCAAAGATGTATTTGATGGTATCCATCCAGCCGCCGGCCTTGGGCAAGAGGTGACCGGCGCCAACGCCCATCATCACCAGGATGACGCCCATGCCCATGGACATGGCGAACATCATCGATGCCCCCAGCACCGGATCGCCCGCCTGGATGGCGATGCCCAGCACCAGCATCAGCAGCGGCGTCACGCAGGCGCCGACAATCAGTGCCGAGATCAGGCCCAAAAAGAAGGTGCCGGTCATGGAGCCGCCCTTGACGTTCTGGCTCTTCATTTGCAGCTTCGATTGAATGAAGGAGGGCATCTGGATCTGGTAGAAACCGAACATGGACAGCGCCAGCAACACCAGGATGGCGGCGACGATGCCAATGGCCCAGGCATTCTGGGTATAGGCCTGTAATTGAGCGCCGGAATAACCGGCCATCCAACCGGCAAACGAATAGGTCACGGCGGTGCCCATCACATAGCTGGTCGACAGGATGCCGGCGCGCATTTTGGTGGGCTGCTGGCCGCTTTGGCCGACGATGACGCCCACCAGGATGGGGATCATGGGCAGCACGCAGGGGGTGAAGGTGAGCAACAGGCCGATGCCGAAGGCGAACAACAGGTTGCCGAAGAAGCTGCGGCTCTCACCGCTGTCCCCGTCGGCCGTGTCCGCCGCCGCTGTCGCGGCACTCACCGCGGGCAGGGAGACCGGCATCTCCTTGCTGGTCGGTGGATAACAGAAGCCGGCATCGGCACAGCCCTGGTATTTGGCGACTAAAATGATGTCGGTGGCATTGATATTGCTGCGCTCTAACGGGATGTCGATATCCACGCTGTGGTAGTAAACCTCCATCTCGCCGAACACTTCATCGACCTTCTTTTTGCCGGCGGGCATGACGGCCTGGCCGAGGCTGACGCCGTCGGCATTTTTCAGCTCAAACTCAAATTTGTTGCGATACAGGTAAATCTCGTCGGCGATATCCCAGTGCGCGCGCAGGGCATTGCCGTTGACGGCCACCGCGGAAAAGATAAACGCCTGGTCAGGGTGCAGGAAGTCGTCGCTGGCATCGGTGAGTCCCAGGCTATTGCCGAGTTTTTTCAGGGCATCGAGCGGATTGAAACTGCCTGTGCCCTTTGTGGCGCCGGTTGTCTCGGCGGCGGCCATTGCCGGTAACGGGAAGGAGATGGTTTTGGTCTGCGGCGGATAACAGATACCCATGTCCGCGCAGCCCTGTGAGGTGATCTTCATCTGCAGGGTGTCGGCATTGCCGGTGCGGGTCAGCGGAATGTCGACCGCGATATGCTTGCGATAGGTCTCAACCTTGCCGAAAAACTCGTCTTCCTTGACCTTGCCCTGGGGCAGGTCGATCTCGCCGGGGGTGATGCCATCGGTATCGCTGATGAATTTGAATTTGTTCTTATAGAGATAATATTTGTCGGCGATCTTCCATTCCGCGCGTACGGTGTTGGCGTCGATAACCGTGGTGCTGAGCGCAAATGCCTCATCGGGCATCAAGGGTTCTTCATCATCAAAGCCACTATCTACAGCGGCCCAGCCGATACTGGCGATACCGAGGGAAAGACTGAAAACGAGAAAGGGTAGTAGCAGTCGATGGATGGTCTTCATGTTGAGTCTCTATTTTAAGTGAAAAGCCAAAACCGATATTTGTAAGCCGGTTTTGCCAAAGCAGAATTTAGTTGCTGGAAGAATCTGTCCGTTGCGCTACCTGCTGACCTATCCATTGGAGATACGCTGCCGAGCCACCTGCTATGGGGACAGCAATTATCTCGGGAAGTTCATAGGGGTGCAGCTGGGTCAGGGTCTGTTGCAGCGCCTCGTAGGCCTCGTTGGTGGTTTTGATCAGTAATAAATGTTCCTCTGCCTTTTCTGGTTTGCCCTGCCACTGGTAGACGGAGATGAGGCCCGGCAGAATATTCACGCAGGCGGCGAGCTGTTTCTCCACCAGTTGCTCGGCAATCTGCTGGGCCGTCGCCGGGTCCGGACAGGTACATAACACGAGCTGGTACGGCGTCGGCATTCGTTACATCCTTCTATCTTTAGTCATATCGTGCGAAATGGCGCATATCTTTACATGCCGGCCAGATTGAGTCGATGCCCAGTGGTCCATAAGCGATTGATCCTGAAAAGAGATGCCGCAGCGGCTGATTTGTTGCAGGCATGTGGGGCGGGGGCTTTTTGCGGCGGGACTGCGGGTGAGGCCGGCTTGCTTGTTTATTGCGAGAATGGCCGCATATGGTGCGTGAGGCTCTGATATAGTGTGCTGTCCCTCACTTTCCTCCTGCGCGATGCAGGGCGTTGGATACCCAAAAATGAACCCCTTTCAAATACTCTTTATTCTGTTCCTGGCCATTCCCCTGCTGGAGATCTATCTGCTGATCAAGGTGGGTGGACTCATCGGCGCGTTTCCGACCGTCTTCATGGTGGTGTTTACCGCGATCCTGGGTGCCTGGTTGTTGCGCATCCAGGGCTTTGCAACCCTGAACCGGGTGCGCAGCACCATTGCGCAGGGCGGCATACCCGCCATCGAGATGCTGGAGGGCGCGGTGCTGTTGGTGTCTGGCGCCCTGTTGCTCACGCCGGGATTTTTCACCGATGCGATCGGCTTTGTCTGTCTGGTACCCACCTTTCGCCGTGCAATGATCCGCTGGGCCCTGGGACGCTTTCTGACACCGCCGGGTGGTTTTGGCGGACCCGGCGGTGGGCCGGGCAATGCCTCTTCCGCCGAGCCGCATCGGCCGCGCACCATTGAGGGTGAATACCGTCGCGAAGACTAGGAGGCTGTTTGGCTCAGAGCCTGTGAAAAAATCGTCGACCTACTGCGGACGTCGCTTTTTTCACAGGCTCTCAGAGCCACTGCACCAGATAATAGATCAGCTGCCCTTCAGAGGATTTTGAGGGGCCGAGTACGATAGCCGGGAAATAGCGTCCGGCCGCATCGCCCAGCTCGAGGGCGGCCTGGGCGGATTCTACGATCTGCACGCAGCCCGAGGGGAAGCGCTTGCGGCTTCTCTTGGGCACATACACCACGGCATAGCGCTCAGTGGAGACGCCCGTTTCCGGATCAGGTGGGACAAAGCCGCGCATGGACTAGTTGTAGCAGATGAACCGCTGCCGGATCAAAGGGCCGATTGGCCGGGTGTGCCGCGCAGGTGTGGCCACGCGGCGGCGGTCCCGATAAATATTTACCGATTTCCGGGCTATTTATCCTGCAGGCCTTGAATTTCCTTTTTCCATCCCTATTATTAGCGCTCACCTAACGCGAGTGCTAATCGCGATACTGTTCCCGGCAGGCAAAGTGCCTTGCCCAGATTTGAAAAAACTTTTTAATTCAAGGAGATAGTAAATGAATATTCGTCCTTTGCATGATCGTGTCGTTGTCCGCCGTATGGAGGAAGAGCGTACGAGTGCTGGCGGTATTGTGATCCCGGATTCGGCCACGGAAAAACCTGCCCAGGGTGAAGTGGTTGCCGTGGGTAATGGCAAGATTCTCGACAATGGCGACCTGCGTCCGCTGGATGTGAAGGTCGGCGATAAGGTGCTGTTTGGCAAATACGGCGGCACCGAAGTGAAGGTGGACGGTGAAGAGTTGCTGGTGATGCGCGAAGACGACATCACGGCCGTCATTGAAGGCTAAGCCGGTCTTGTCCTGCGTCACTCAATCCATTCAATAAAATTAGATCAATAGAGGATTACACACATGTCCGCAAAAGAAGTGAAATTCGGTAATGACGCCCGCCACCGCATGGTCGCCGGCGTTAACATTTTGGCCAATGCCGTCAAGGTTACCCTCGGTCCCAAGGGCCGTAACGTGGTGCTGGACAAGGCCTTCGGCGCTCCCACCATCACCAAGGATGGCGTCTCCGTCGCCAAGGAAATCGAGCTGGAAGACAAGTTCGAGAACATGGGCGCACAGATGGTGAAGGAAGTCTCTTCGCAGACCTCCGATGCGGCCGGTGACGGTACCACTACCGCGACTGTGCTGGCCCAGTCCATTCTGGCCGAAGGCATGAAGGCCGTGGCCGCAGGCATGAACCCTATGGACCTCAAACGCGGTATCGACAAGGCCGTGATTGCCACGGTTGAAGCCCTGAAGGCTATGTCGGTTCCCTGTGAAGACGACAAGGCCATCGCTCAGGTGGGTACTATCTCCGCCAACTCCGACGAAGCCATCGGTGGCATCATCGCCGAAGCCATGGGTAAGGTCGGCAAAGAAGGTGTTATCACTGTTGAAGAGGGTTCCGGTCTGCAGAATGAACTGGACGTCGTGGAAGGCATGCAGTTTGATCGCGGCTATCTCTCACCCTATTTCATCAATACCCAGGAAAGCATGAGCGTGGAAATGGACAATCCACTGATCCTGGTATTCGACAAGAAGATCTCCAACATCCGTGACCTGCTGCCTATCCTGGAAGGTGTGGCCAAGGCGGGCCGTCCGTTGCTGATCATCGCGGAAGATGTCGAGGGCGAGGCCCTGGCCACGCTGGTGGTGAACAACATGCGCGGTATCGTCAAGGTCTCCGCCGTCAAGGCGCCGGGTTTTGGTGATCGCCGCAAGGCCATGCTGGAAGATCTGGCTGTGGTCACCGGTGGTACCGTGATTTCAGAAGAAGTGGGTCTGTCGCTTGAAAAGGCCACTATTGATGATCTGGGTACGGCCAAGAAAGTCAGCATCACCAAAGAAAACACCACCATTATCGATGGTGCCGGTAATACCGCCGACATTGAAGCCCGTGTTGCCCAGATCCGCGCGCAGATCGAAGATGCCAGCTCCGATTACGACAAGGAGAAGCTGCAGGAACGCGTCGCCAAGTTGGCCGGCGGTGTGGCCGTGATCAAGGTGGGTGCGGCGACCGAAATGGAAATGAAAGAGAAGAAGGCCCGCGTTGAAGACGCCCTGCACGCGACGCGCGCAGCCGTTGAAGAGGGCGTGGTGCCTGGTGGTGGTGTGGCGCTGGTGCGTGCCCTGCAGTCCCTGGGCAATCTCAAGGGTGACAATCACGACCAGGACATGGGCATCAGCCTGGCCAAACGCGCCATGGAAGAGCCGCTGCGGCAGATCGTTTCCAATGCCGGTGCTGAACCGTCCGTTGTGTTGAACAGGGTGGCGGAAGGCAAGGGTAACTTTGGTTACAATGCGGCGACCGGTGAATACGGCGACATGGTGGAGATGGGTATCCTTGATCCCACCAAGGTCACACGTACCGCGCTGCAGAATGCCGGTTCAGTGGCGGGTCTGATGATCACCACCGAGGCCATGGTAGCCGAGCGACCTTCCGAAGCCGCCGGTGGCGGAATGCCGGACATGGGTGGCATGGGCGGCATGGGTGGTATGGGCGGCATGATGTAAGCTGCGCGTGACCTGAGTCTTAATCGACTCGATACGCCTTAAGATAAAAACCCCGTCGATACCCTGCCAGCAGGGCATCGGCGGGGTTTTTTTATGTCTGCGTGTCTTGTCCATACAGGCGGTGGTGGGGCTGCCGGGCTGTGCTGTGGTAATCTCGCCGGATGTCTGTGCACTCCACTAAACCCGGTTGGGCGGCCTTGCGTCAGCAGTATCGCCGTTTTCGGCAGTATGCATCGCCTGACGCGCGCTATTTTGCGTTGGACATTGCCTCGATCGTCATTGCCGTCGTCACCAACGCGGCGATGATCTGGCTGATGGGCCGGCCGCTGAGTCTGGTTCAGGCGGGTGACTATGCAGCGCTGCCCATGGTGCTGATGCTGTTTGCACTGGTGCTGCTGGTGAATCAAACCGTGCAGATGGCCGGCGGCTGGTTGACCAACTGGTTGGGCCTGCGGTTCATTGGACGGGTGCGCAATGCCATCATGGCGCGACTGTTGAGCCTGTCTTTTCCCGTGGCGGGGCGGATGCCGCGAGGCGATCTGCTGGCACGCCTGAGCAACGATGTGGACCGGGTCAGCGCCATTCTGGTGGAGGCGCGGCTGATGCTGGTCTCCCACCTGCTTACCCTCCTGCTGTACGCCTTCATGCTGTTCTGGATCGATCTGCGGCTGGCCCTGATTGCCCTGGCGACGGTGCCCCTGTTTGTGCTGCATCAACGGTTTTTTTCCGAGCGCAAGCGGCGTGCGACCGAGGGATTTCTGCACAGCAATGGCAAATTGCTGGCCTTTGAGGAACAGGGGCTGGCCAATCTGCGAGGTGTCAGCGCCAACGCCGCCGAGCAGCAGGTGACCGACCGGCACCGGGATGTGTTTGCCACGGCCTGTGCCTGGGGGGTGCGTGAGCGCGGCCTGGAGGTGGGTTTCAGGGTGAGTTTTACCGTGCTGATCTATTCGGTGGGGTTGATGATCGTGCTGTTTGGGGTGGAGAGCGTACGCAGTGGCGCGATGCCGGTGGGGCTGTTGGTGAGCTTCCTGCTGTATCTGGGCTATCTCACCGTACCGGTGCGGGGCCTGGCGGATATTGCCTTTCAATACGCCGGAAACGTGCCCGCGGCACAGCGCATTGTGGAGATCATGGATGCGCAGCCGGCCGTGCAGGAGAGTCATCCGACCACCCGGCTGATGGTCGACAGGGGGCAAATCGATCTCGAGGACGTATCGTTCGCCTATCCCGGCGGCGTGCGCATTCTGCACCAGGCGCAGGTGACCATCCTGGGGGGCGAAACCGTGGCCCTGGTGGGCCCCAGCGGCTCGGGAAAATCGACACTGGCGGCCCTGCTGCTGCGTTTTTATGACCCCCAGCAGGGGCGTATCCTGGTGGATGGCAAAGATCTGCGCGAGGTGAGTGTCGCTTCGGTGCGCCAGAACATGGCCGTGGTGTGGCAGGAGCCGTTTGTGCTCAATGACAGCATCCGCGCCAACCTGCTGATGGCCAGGCCGGAGGCGACCGAGGCGCAGGTCATTGAGGCCTGCCAGCGCAGCCATGCCTGGGAGTTTATTCAGGCCTTACCGGGGGGGCTGGAGGCAGTGCTGGGCGC